>NZ_JBHYIK010000022.1:115236-120684 GCF_042739735.1 Amycolatopsis sp. NPDC059027
CCCTCCCCCGGGGGCGGCTACCCGACAGCCCGCGGACGAGCGCGCGACCCCCCCTCGCGGCGGCCCCCAAACCCCCCCCCCCCCCCCTCGGCTCGGGCCGGTCAGCTGCAGCCGGAGGTGGCGCCGCAGCCTTCGCAGGCGTAGCAGGACCCGGCGGGCCGCATCTTCGTGCCGCAGGTCATGCACAGCGGGGCGTCCGCGGCCTTGCCGAGGTGCAACTCCATCAGCTCGGTGGTGGTGTGCGCGTCCTGCTGTTCGGGTTCGGACTCCGCGCGCCGCGGCGCGGGTGAGGAGTCCACAGTGGACCGCAGGGTTTCGAGGTCGACGTTCTCGCCGGTGGCCGGGTAGCTGGCCTCGACCTGCGCCGACCGTTCGTCCGCGGTGAAAATGCCCAGCTGCGAACGCTTTTCGTAGGGCAGGTAGTCCAGCGCGAGGCGCCGGAACAGGTAGTCCATGACGCTGGTGGCGATCCGGATGTCCGGGTCGTCGGTCATGCCCGCCGGCTCGAAACGCAGGTTGGAGAACTTCGAGACGTAGAACTCGAGCGGGATGCCGTGCTGCAGGCCTACCGAGATCGACATCGAGAAGGCGTCCATGACCCCGGCCAGGGTCGAGCCCTGCTTGCCGAGCTTGACGAAGATCTCGCCGAGCCCGTCGTCCGGGTAGGAGCCCGCGTGCAGGTAGCCCTCGGCGCCACCGACGGTGAAGGACACCGTCTGGCTCGGCCGTTTCTTCGGCAGGCGGCGGCGCACCGGGCGGTATTCGACGACCTTTTCCGGCTCGGCCTCCGCCTTGTCCTTCTTGCCGGTCGACAGCGGCTGCCCGACCTTGCAGTTGTCGCGGTAGATGGCCAGCGCCTTCAGCCCGAGCTTCCAGCCCTGGAAGTAGATCTCCTCGACCTCTTCGACGGTCGCGGACTCCGGCATGTTGACCGTCTTCGAGATGGCGCCGGACAGGAACGGCTGCACCGCTGCCATCATCCGGACGTGCCCCATCGGCGCGATCGACCGTTCACCGACCGCGCAGTCGAAGACCTCGTAGTGCTCCGGCCGCAGCCCCGGCGCGTCGACGACGTGCCCATGCTGCGCGACGTATTCGACGATCGCCTCGACCTGCTCGCCCTGGTAACCGAGCGCGGTCAGCGCGCGGGGCACGGTCTGGTTGACGATCTGCATCGACCCACCACCGACGAGCTTCTTGAACTTCACAAGAGAAAAGTCCGGCTCAATTCCGGTGGTATCGCAATCCATCATGAATCCAATAGTTCCCGTCGGAGCCAATACACTGGCTTGTGCATTTCGCCAACCGTGAACTTCACCGATTTCGATGCCGCGCTTCCATTCTTCGGTCGCCAATCCGCGCACCGCGGCATCATTCTCGTGATAAGTGCGGACCAGCTCATTGGCCGCCGCGTGCTTGCGCATCACGCGCTGGTGCGCCTCGGCGTTGCGGGCGTATCCCTCGTATGCCCCGACGACCCCGGCCAGCTCGGCCGAACGACGGTAGGAAACACCGGTCATCAGCGAGGTGATCGACGCGGCGAGCGCGCGTCCGCCTTCGGAGTCGTAGGCGTGCCCCAGCGCCATCAACAGCGCGCCGAGGTTGGCGTAGCCGATTCCGAGCTGACGGAATTTGCGGGTGGTGTCCCCGATAGCTTCGGTCGGGAAATCCGCGAAACAGATGGAAATGTCCATCGCGGTGATGACGAATTCGACGGCACGCGCGAACAACGGCGCGTCGAACCGGCCGTCCTCGGTGACGAATTTCAGCAGATTCAACGAAGCGAGGTTGCAGCTGGAATTGTCCAGATGCATATACTCGGAACAAGGATTAGATGCGGTGATGCGGCCGGATTCGGGGCAGGTGTGCCAGTCGTTGATCGTGCCGTCGTACTGCAGACCAGGGTCGGCGCACTCCCACGCCGCCTCCGCCATGGTGCGGAACAGCTTCTTCGCGTCGACCCGGTCGATCACCTCGCCACTGAGCCGGGCGCGCAGGCCGAACTGGCCCTCGGTCTCGACCGCCTGCATGAACTCGTCGGACACGCGGACCGAGTTGTTGGCGTTCTGGTACTGCACCGAGGAGATGTCCGCGCCGGAGAGGTCCATATCGAACCCGGCGTCGCGGAGGACCTTGATCTTCTCCTCTTCCCGCGCCTTGGTCTGGATGAACTCCTCGATGTCGGGGTGGTCGACGTCGAGGACGACCATCTTCGCCGCGCGCCGGGTGGCGCCGCCGGACTTGATGGTGCCCGCGGACGCGTCCGCGCCGCGCATGAACGAGACCGGGCCGGACGCCGTGCCGCCGGAGGTGAGCAGCTCCTTCGAGGACCGGATGCGGGAGAGGTTGAGCCCGGCGCCGGAGCCACCCTTGAAGATCAGGCCTTCCTCGCGGTACCAGTTGAGGATCGACTCCATCGTGTCGTCGACGGCGAGGATGAAACAGGCCGACACCTGCTGCTTGGAAGCCGTGCCGACGTTGAACCACACCGGCGAGTTGAAGCTGAACACCTGGTGCAGCAGCATCCAGGTCAGCTCGTGCTCGAAGATCTCGAGGTCGGCGGGCGTGGCGAAGTAGCCGTGCTCGGAGCCCGCCCCGGCGTAGGTGCGCACGACCCTGTCGATGAGCTGCTTGAGACTGTGCTCGCGCTGCGGTGTGCCGAGCGCGCCGCGGAAGTACTTGCTGGCGACGATGTTGGTGGCGTTGACCGACCAGAACTCCGGGAACTCGACACCCCGCTGCTCGAAGTTCACGGTGCCGTCGCGCCAGTTGGTCATGACGACGTCCCGCTGCTCCCAGGTGACCTGGTCGTAGGGATGCACGCCCTCGGTGGTGAAGACCCGCCGCACGGTCAGCCCGTTCGGTGCCTTCTTCCTGCTCTTGCCCGCCGCGGCGGCGCCGTCTGCTCCCACGGTCTCGGTCATGGGTGTTCCCTCACTCCCGCACGGGGACGGCGTTGTTCACCGCCCGCGCTGATCGCTTTCGTCCTGCGCAGCACGACCCGCGGTGATGGCCTCACGAAGGTCCGCGATCTCCTTCTCGAAGTCCTCGACGGACGAGAAGGAGCGGTAGACACTGGCGAAGCGGAGGTAGGCGACTTCGTCGAGTTCCCGCAGCGGGCCCAATATCGCCAGGCCGACCTCATGACTCGGGATCTCCGCCAGCCCCGCCGAGCGGATCGACTCCTCCACCCGCTGCGCGAGCTGCTGCAGCGCGTCGTCGTCGACCGGCCTGCCCTGACACGCCCGCCGGACGCCCCGGACCACCTTGTCCCTGCTGAACTGCTCGGTGACCCCGGACCGCTTGACGACGGCGAGCACCATCGTCTCCGAGGTCGTGAACCGCCGGCCGCACTGCGCGCACGAGCGCCGCCGCCGGATGGCCTGACCTTCATCCACCTCTCGGGAGTCGACGACCCGAGAGTCCGCATGCCGGCAGAACGGGCACCTCATCCGCCGATCACCTTCCCCTCCGTGCCGGCCGCCCCGTTCGACGTCCCTCCCGGCAGCCACGCGCAACCGGGAACCGCGCTCACCGGGCACCCGTGCTGCGGTGTACCTGGTGATCAACTTGTGGACATCCGGTGGGTGAACACCGGCCAGCTGTGGACAACTGGTACCGAGTCTACCCCAACCTGTGGACCAACTACAGCGGTGTAACTACTACATATAGCGGTCGACCTTAGATCGCGCCGGGGAGCTTCGCAACCGCCACGACCGGGTGAAACAGGGAAATCCCCCACGGCGGCCGGGAATGCTTGACACCTCACCGCCCGGTGGTCATGGCGTCCGCCGCGCCGTCGGCGACCGGGACCGTGAGCAGCAGCCCGGGCACGAGCACGGCGTCGTCCAGGCGGTTGAGCTCCTTGATCCGGTCGACAACCGCGCCAGGGTCGCTCGACGGCGCGAACCGTTCGGCGAGACTCGACAGCGTGTCGCCCCGCTCGACCGACACCGCCGCGGTCCGCGCGGGCACCGCCGCACCCGGCGCGCCGTGCGCGAAAAGACCCAATCCGGTGATCACGAGACAGGTCGCCACGGCGAGCGCGGCGAGCCACGGCCACCGGATCGCGCGCCGACGCGGTGTCGCGCAGCCGACCGGCACCGCCCGCCTGCCCGCCACGACCCGCGCCCTGGTCGGCGGGCGCAGCGCCTCCGCGCGCCTGCCCCGGGACACCCGTACCCGCGGCGGCGGGGGCGCCGAGCCGGTGTCGACCGGGCGGACCACTCCGCGTTCGGCCAGAATGGACATCACGGACCTCCTCGTAACCTGCTCCGTCCTGCCGTCCGGCCCGGCCGGGGCGCTGAGCACCGGCTATCGATTCGAACCGAACAGGCGTTCTATCGAACGCCCGTGCGAAGGTCTACCACCCCGCACCGACAAAATCGAGAGGGACACGGCGTGTCCGTCGAACAGATGTTTGAAATCGACGCTGCCGGGGGCTAACGTCGGTGACCAGGGCATCTGCCGGGCAGATGCCGCCGGTGAGCGCGCCCGCGACCGTGGGCGCCGCCGGCGGGAAACGTGGAACGTCTGGGAGGCGACGCAGTGGCTAAGAAGGACTCGGCGACGGGTGGCAAGACGGGAGGTGCACGCGGGAGCACGGCGAAGGTGCACCCCCTGCCCGAGATCTACGACGTGGACGACGCGCTGACCGTGCGCCAGCAGCAGGTGCTGGACGTGATCAGGACCTGGGTGAGCAAGTTCGGGTACCCGCCGAGCGTGCGGGAGATCGGCGAGGCGGTCGGGCTGACCTCGACCTCCTCGGTCTCCCACCAGCTGCGCGCGTTGCAGCGCAAGGGATATCTGCGCCGGGACGCGAACCGGCCGCGGGCGGTCGGGGTGCTGGCGTCCACCGACGACAACCCGATGGGCATCGACATGGACCAGCAGCCGTCCATGCCGAAGGCGGCGTACGTACCGCTCGTCGGCCGGATCGCCGCCGGTGGCCCGGTGCTCGCCGAGCAGGCCGTCGAGGACGTGTTCCCGCTGCCGAGGGAGATCGTCGGCGAGGGCGAGCTGTTCCTGCTCAAGGTCACCGGCGACTCGATGGTCGACGCGGCCATCACCGACGGCGACTGGGTGGTGGTCCGGCAGCAGCCGACCGCCGACAACGGCGAGATCGTGGCGGCGATGATCGACGGCGAGGCCACGGTCAAGACGTTCAAGCGCAAGGGCGGGCACATCTGGCTGATGCCGCACAACGAGGCGTACGAACCGATCCCGGGTGACGACGCCACGGTGCTGGGCAAGGTGGTCGCGGTGCTGCGGCGGCTCTGAGCGGGGCGGTTGGGGTGAGGTGTGTTCGCGGAAAGCGCGAACCCCTGGCCCCCGCTCAGGTGTCTTGTGGGGGTGCAACCCCCACACCCCCCCCCCCTGTCTCATATAAACATCACCGACCCCACGATACAAAAAACAAACGGGTTAAGCGTGAAGGGGGTGTTAATT
>NZ_JBHYIK010000023.1:0-23079 GCF_042739735.1 Amycolatopsis sp. NPDC059027
ACAAAAAAAACATCTGACGTGGGGGGGGGGGGTGTGTTTGGTCGGCTGTGGTGTCTTTGCGTTTTGTTCTTGTCCCTCTGTGGGGCCGCCCCCACATCGCCCGGCGCCTCACCACGAGAGCACACCACATCCGTGAATGCCACATCGAGGGACTCTGAGTCCCTCAATGTGGCATTCACGGACGTTTGGCGGCGCAGCGGTTTTTCTCGATTCGCTTCATGTTCTGGTAGCCCCAGTCGCCGAGCGGTCCCAGTGCCGTGTTGAGCGACTGACCCAACGGCGTCAGCGAATACTCGACCTTCGGCGGGATCTCGTGGAACACCTCGCGATGCACGATCTCGTCCGACTCCAATTCGCGCAGCGACTGGATGAGCATCTTCTCGCTGATGCCCTCGATCTCCCGCTTCACTTCGCCGAACCGCCGTGGCCCCGCGTCCAGTGCCCAGAGGATCAGCACCTTCCATTTGCCGCCGATGACGTCGACAGCCGCGTCGAGGCCGCAGAGGTACCGTTCCGCCGAGCGCATGCCGGATCTCCTTGCCGTGCTTGATGCTTACGTTTTGGTGGGTACCTGACTTTAAAGTGGGTACTTGAGCATTGTAAAGCGCGCAAGCAGCATTGCGGACATGCGAGAGAACACAGGGGAGACCAAGCAAGCAGTCACCGTCATCGGCCTCGGCCCCATGGGCAAGGCGATGGCCGGTGCCTTCCTCGGCCACGGCCATCCGGTGACCGTCTGGAACCGCACCGCGAGCAAAGCCGACGAGCTGGTGGCCAAGGGTGCCACCCGGGCGGCCACGATCGGCGAGGCGCTGGGCGCCGCCGAACTGGTCGTGCTGAGCCTGACCGACTACGACGTGGTGTACACACTTCTCGAACCGGCCTCGGAATCCTTGTCCGGCAAGGTGATCGCGAACCTCACGTCCGAGACCCCGGCGAAGGCCAGGGCCGCTGCCGCGTGGTTCGCCGAACGCGGCGCCCGGCAGCTGACGGGCGGGGTGATGGCCTCGGCGCTGGACATCGGCAGCGGTGAAGCGTCCACTTTCTACAGTGGACCCCGGGACGCCTTCGAGGCGCACCGGGGGACCCTCGCCGTGCTCACCGGAACCGACTACCGCGGCGAGGATCCTGGACTCGGGGCGCTGTATTACCAGCTCCAGATGAGCATCTTCTGGCCGGCGGCGCTCGCCTACGTGCACACGCTGTCGGTCGCGCGTGCCCACGGCATCACCGCCGCCGAGTTCGCGCCGTACGTCTCGCCCACTTTGGAGTCTGTCGCCGCGGGAATCGGTTTCTACACGGAGAAGATCGACGCGGGCGAGTACTCCGGCGAATTCGAGCGGCTCACCATGGGAGAGGCGAGCGTGGACCACGTCGTGCGCACGGCCGAGGAGGCGGGAGTCGACTCCTCGCTGCCCTCGGCCGTGCTGGACGTGTTCCGCCGCGGAGTGGCGGCGGGACATGGGGAAGACAGCTTCACCAGTCTCGTCGAGGTGTTCGCGAAGGCTTAGCGCGCCCGGAGATGCGCCCGGAGGCCGGTGACTCCGGGCGCGTGCTCCGGCTTCAGCACGAGGTCCTCGTCGTAGTCGCCGCCGTGCTGCGCGCGGAACGGCAGCGGCTCGGTGCAGTCCAGCGTCTTGAGCCGGTCGCGCAGTTCGGCGACGGATTGTGCGTAGTGGTCGTCGGAAACCCGGTTCGCGCCGTACACGGCCAGCGGCGGCAGCACGGACATTCCGGTGTACCACAGGGCTCCGTGCTGCAGGCCGAACAACAGCTCGTCGAGATCGCCGTTGACCCCGCGCGACCCGAAGGTCGCTTCGGGGCCTCCGGCGGTGACGAGCACCAACGCGCGCTTGCCTTCGAGCACGCCTTCGCCGTAGCGGCGGACATGACCGTCGGCGGCGCGGGTGCCGTAACCGAAGCCCTTGACGAAGACCCGGTCGAACCAGCCCTTGAGAATCGCGGGCATTCCGTACCACCACAGCGGGAATTGGAAGATCACCGTATCGGCCCAACGCAGTTTTTCTTGCTCCGCAACGATGTCCGCGCTCAGTGTCTGTTCCGTGAAAGCCTGTTCCGAGCGAGGGCCGACGAAGAGCCGGTCGTCGGGGTCGGCGGCGTAGTCCTCTCGGTCGACGACCGGGTTCCAGTGCATGGCGTACAGATCGGACTCGCGGACCTCGTGGCCGAGCGTGCGCAGCGTGTCGATGCCTTCGTCACGCAGCGCGCCGTTCAGTGATCGTGGTTCGGGATGAGCGGAGACCCACAAGACGTTCATGGGTTCATGGTCACCGCGGTGGCGGCGTCGGGACAGTGGCCCGATGGCCATCATATGTAAGAATCGAGCCATGGCCGTTTTCACTCACCCCGGACGGCATCGTGTCGCGGTGCTGGTCCGGCAGGGCATGCTCGTGATGGAGCTCGGCATCGTGCACCGGCTGTTCCGCCAGGCCCGGTCCGCCGACGGGGAACCGCTGTACGAGGTCGTCACCTGTACGCCCGAGCCGGGACAGGTCCGCACCGACTCGGACATCACGATCACCGTCGAGCAGGGCCCGGAGGCGCTGGCCGAGGCGGACACGGTGATCATCCCGGCCTCGCGGGTCGAGTACGAACCGGACGCGCACGCGCTCACCCCGCCCGTCGAGCGCGCGCTCGCGCTGATCCGGCCCGGCACCCGGATCGCGTCGATCTGCACCGGCGCGTTCGTCCTCGCCGCCGCCGGGCTGCTCGACGGCCGCCGCGCCACGACGCACTGGCGTTCGGCGTGCGAGTTCCAGGAACGCTTCCCTCAGGTCAAGGTCAACGCCGACGTGCTCTACACCGACGACGGGAACGTGCTGACCTCCGCGGGTGTGGCGTCGGGTATCGACCTGTGCCTGCACATGATCCGCTGCGACCACGGCGCCGCCGTCGCCAACGACGTCGCCCGCGGCACGGTCGTTTCGCCGCATCGTGATGGCGGGCAGGCACAGTTCATCGTGCGCCCGGTGCCCGAAACGCAGACTTCGTCGACCGCCGCCGCGCGGGCGTGGGCGTTGGAAAATCTGCACCGGCCGCTGACGCTGCGCGAGCTGGCGGCGCGGGAGTCGATGAGCACCCGGACGTTCACCCGGCGCTTCCGCGAGGAGGTCGGGATGTCGGCGGTGCAGTGGCTGACCCAGCAACGCGTCGAACGTGCGCGGCACCTGCTGGAGGAATCGGACCTGCCGATCGACCGGGTCGCAGAGGAGGCTGGTTTCGGGACGGCGGCGTCACTGCGGCAGCACCTGCAGTCCGCGCTCGGAGTGTCCCCGAGTGCGTACCGGACGACGTTCCGCAGCGCGGTCTGAGCTGCGCTCAGGAGGATGCCGCAAAGTGAATGAGAATTCGGCAGTGCGAGACTAAAGCTGCAGGTCAAGAAGTGTGCTCCCCGCCCACGCGGGGCTGGTCCCGTCCCTATGGCCGAGCGGACCACCGTCGTCGGGCGCTCCCTGCATTTGCGGGGCTGAGTGACCATCGCAGCGCTAACCCTTCGCTGAGCGCGAACAGGGCGGTGATCGGTACGGCTATCGGGCCGGTCTTTCGGGCAACAACGGGACAGCGGTCCCATGCGCCCGGGACACCTGACCCGGCAGGGTGATGGAGCGGCGGGTGGGACCACCGCAGTAGTTCGAGGGGAATGGGAAACGATGTTCGAACCGAACCGCACACCCGTGGTCGTACGCGCCACCGATCCGATCCTGCACAACGGCGTCTGCATGGCGCTGCGCTCCCGCGACGACGTCTGGGTGGTGGACGGGGAGTCCGCCGAACCGAGCATGGTCGCGCTGCTGGTCGCCGATCGTCTCGACGACGGGATGACCCAGCTGTTGTCCGCGTTGCACTGCCAGGGATTCACCCGCATCGTGCTGGTCGCGGGGGAAGTCGACGACAACGAGATCCTCAGCGCCGTCGAGCACGGGGTCTGCGCGGTCGCCCGCCGCGCCGAGGCCGGGCCCGACGTGCTGGTGCGGCTGATCAAGGCCGCCGCGGCGGGGGAGGGGGCGCTGCCGCCCGATCTGCTCGGCAGGCTGCTGCACCGGGTTTCCCGGCTGCAGCGCCAGGTTCTGCAGCCGCGCGGGTTGCACCTCGGCGGGATGAGCAACCGGGAGACCGAGGTGCTCAAGCTCGTCGCTTCCGGGTTTTCGACCCAGGAGATCGCCGATCAGCTGTGCTATTCGCAGCGGACGGTGAAGAGCATCCTGCACGACGTCACCAACCGGTTCCAGCTGCGGAATCGGTCGCACGCGGTGGCCTACGCGCTCCGGGAAGGGCTGATCTAGGCCATGATCACCCAGGTCGACGCGGCGTTGTGCCGGCTCATCCGGCCCCATCTGCCCGAGGGGACGGAAATCCGGCTGGACCCGCCGAAACCGGCCTGGCAGCACGAAAACCGCGTGCGGAGCGTGGAGTTGTTCCTCTTCGCCCTGCACGCCGCCGCGGAGGAAACGCCCGCGAGGGGAGAGGCGCGGGACGGGGGACGTAGCGCCGGTGCCGGGGGTACCGGCGCTACGCGTCCCGCGCGCCGCTGCACACTGTCCTATTTGGTCACCGCGCGGGCGGATCGGGTCCACGAGGAACACACCCTGCTCGACGCCGCGCTGCACGCCGTGGTCGCGGCGGGTCTCCTGCCCGCCGACGTCGAGGAGGGCTGTCTGCCGGTGCGCCTTTCCCTCGCCGGCACCGATCCGACGGGCCTGTGGCCCAGCCTCGGCATCCCCGCCCGCGCCGGTTTTGTCGTCAGCGTGACCGCCGGGGTCACCGCTCCGGCGCGGTGATCAGCGCGGCACGCGTTCGGCGGGCCAGCGCACTTCGCCGACGTCGCCCGGGCGCGGGATCTTCAGGAACAGGCTGAACACCACGGGCCGTTTGCTGGACAGTTCGAGTCTGCCGCCGTCGGCCTCGACGAGTGCTCTGGCGAGCGCCAGCCCGACGCCGGTCGAACCACCGCCGGAGAAGCCGCGTTCGAAGATGTGCGGGGCGAGTTCGTCGGGAACGCCGGAACCGGTGTCGGCGACTTCGATGACGACCGTGCCGTCGGCGTCGCCTCGCCGCGCGGTAAGGGAAACCGTGCCCGCGCCGTGTTGCAGCGCGTTGTCCAGCAGGACGCCGATGACCTCGCGCAGCCGCGCGGGAGTGACCCGCACGGTGAGCCCGTCGGCGATCTTCAGCCGGAGGTTGCGGCCTTCGGCGCGGAGCAGCTGACGCCACTCCTGGCACATCTCGGGCAGGGCGTCGGACAGCTCGACCGGTTCCGCGCCGACTTCGCGGGCGGCGCGGGCCGCGGCGAGCAGCTCGTCGAGTGCTTCGGCGAGCCGGTCGGCTTGTTCCTGCGCGGCCTTGGATTCGTCGGCGACCTCGGCATCGGGATGCAGGGTGAGGGGTTCCAGCCGCAGTTGCAGGGCGGTGAGCCTGCTGCGCAGCTGATGCGAGACGTCGCCGACGAGCTGGCGTTCCCGCTGCACGAGCTGGGCCAGCGCGGTGCCGGAGGCGTCGAGCGCCTCGGCGACCATGTCGAGTTCGCCGACGCCGTAGCGGCTGGGATCGGGCCGGAAGTCGCCGCCGCCGAGTTTGGACGCGCGTTCGGCGACGTGCCGCAGCGGACGCGCGAGCCGTCGCGCGGTCACGGTGGCGACCACTGCTCCGGTGCCCACCGAAAGCACGACGAGCAGCACGACGAGCAGGGTCACCTGGGTCTGGCGGGCACGCATCGGGCCGGACGGGATGGACAGCACGACCGTGCCTTCCCGGGCGATCGGGACGCTTTCGGTGAGCGGGTCCGGACCCGGCGAGGTGCCGTAGCGTTTCTCGATCAGCCCGTTCGCGCGCACGGTGAGCAGGCCGTTCGCCTGCACGGCCGCGCGGACCTGGTCGAGGTCGATCTCCTGTCCGTTGGCCAGCTCGTTGTCCAGGATGGCGGCGACCTGTCGTGCCTGCCCGGCGAGGGTCTCCCGGTAGAAGTTCTCCACCAGCCGCCACGCGGTGATCCCGAGCGGGATGCCCAGCACCGCCGCGGTGACCGTGACGGCAAGGAGGATCGCCAGCAGGATCCGGCGGCGCATGGTCATGCGATGGACTCGCTCCGCGAGGCTGCGTTCAATTCTTTTTGGCGCATGATGTCCATGATTCGCTCGCAAGCATCGCTCATGAGCGCAGGCTATTCGGTGTTGAACCGGAAGCCGACACCCCGGACGGTGGCGATCCGGCGTTCGCCGTCACCGGAGTGCACCGACGACGACTTCGCGGGCCGCCCGGCCGCCTCGTCGGCGGCGATCGCCAGCTTCCGGCGCAGCCAGGACATGTGCATGTCGAGCGTTTTCGACGTCTTCGATTCGAGGTCGTTCCAGACCTCGGCGAGGATCTCGTCGCGGCTGACGACCTGGCCCGCGCGGCTCATCAGCACCCGCAGCAGCTCGAACTCCTTGTTCGCCAGCTGGACCTCGCGCAGGTCGACGGTCACCAGGCGGGCACCGAGATCCATCCGCACGCCGCCCGCCTCCAGCACCTCCGGCGCGCGGCGGCGCAGCAGCGCGCGGATGCGGGCGAGCAGCTCGGCGAGCCGGAACGGCTTGGCGACGTAGTCGTCGGCACCGGCGTCGAGACCGACGACGAAGTCGACCTCGTCGGTGCGCGCGGTGAGCATCAGCACCGGCATCTCGGTGCCGCTCGCGCGGAGTCTGCGACACACCTCGAGGCCGTCCATCGCGGGGAGCCCGAGATCGAGGACGAGCAGGTCGACGCGGTCGGCGCTGGTGGCGTCGAGGACGGACGGCCCGTCGGTGACCACCTTGACCTCGTAGCCTTCGCGTTCGAGCGCCCGGGACAGCGGTTCGGCGATGGCGGGGTCGTCTTCGGCAAGTAGGACCATGCTCACCTGGTCAACTTTACGACCGTTAGCCGTGAAACCATCGTGACCGTGCCTGGATACCGTCATGATCTTGACCTCGCCACCCGGCTGGCCGACGCGGCCGACACCATCACGACCGCCCGGTTCCGGGCGCTGGACCTCGCCGTCGAGCGGAAACCGGACCGCACGCCGGTCACCGACGCGGACACCGCCGTCGAGGACGCGATCAGGGAGATCCTGAGCGCCGAACGGCCAGGGGACGACGTCGCGGGCGAGGAACGCGGCGGTACCGCGGGCGCCACCGGCCGGGCCTGGGTGCTCGACCCGATCGACGGAACCAAGAACTTCCTGCGCGGGGTACCCGTCTGGGCGACCCTCATCGCCCTGGTGGAGGACGGCTCACCCGTGGTGGGGATGATCAGCGCCCCGCTGCTCGGCCGCCGCTGGTGGGCCGCGCTCGGCGAAGGCGCCTGGCTGCGCGACGCCTCGGGGGAGCGGCGGCTGTCGGTGTCGGCGGTGTCGTCGCTCGAGGACGCGTACGTATCCACCACCGACCTCGGCTCGTGGACCGAGTACCACTCGCGCGAGCGCTACCTGGAGTTCGTCGACGCGTGCTGGGAGAGCCGGGCGTTCGGCGACTTCTGGCAGCACTGCCTCGTCGCGGAGGGCGCGCTGGACGTGGCCGCCGAGTGCATCGTGAACCCCTGGGACGTCGCCGCGGCGCAGATCATCGTGACCGAGGCGGGCGGGCGGTTCACCGACCTCTCGGGGGAGCCGCGCTACGACACCGGGAGCGCGCTGTCCACCAACGGCCTCGTCCACGACGCCGCCCTCGCCCACCTGCGCCGCTGACCCCCTCCGCGCTCCGCTCACTCCGCCCGCTCCGCAGCGCCGTGGACGTGCCGTTAAGGCCACCTTACGGGCGTCAGACGCCCGTAAGGTGGCCTTAACGGCATTCCTGACCTGCGGAAAGGGAGCAAGGGACCTTTGCTATCGCTTGCCGGGCGGGGTCAGCTGGGCAGGAGGCCGACGGCGCCGCGGGCGACCTGGGCCCAGGCGAGGCGGCCGAACAGGTAGTGACAGGCGACCTGCTCGCTGCTGAACCGCGCCCAGTCGTACCGGTTGCCCTGCTCGCGCCAGAACACCTCCCACGAGGCCCCGGCCGCGTCGTCGTCCGTTCGCAGCACACACCAGGCGTTGTCGGCCTCGGCCCCGATCGACACCACCTCGGGCGGCACACCCAGCGCGTCGAGCCAGCGCACGATCGACTGCGTGTTCATCGCGTTTCCCCCGTGATGTCGGCCAGGAATCCCAAGGTGACCAGCTCGTCCGCGCTCAGCACGGCACGCAGCCGTGTCCCGCCGCCCGGCTGCCCGAACCACTCGGCCGACACCGAACGCCACATCGGTACCGGCCGCGTCACGCGGTAACGCCGGTATCCCGCGTCGAGCGCCGACGGCGGCAGCGAGCGTCGTGCGAACGGCGTGCCGTCGACGGCGAAGACGCGGCCTTCGGCGCCGCCGAAGCGGTCGAGCAGCGCGCCTTCCGGCAGGATGACGGGCTCGGCGGCGTCGAGGCCGCCGTCGGGGAACAACGCGCCGGGCGGCCAGCCCTGGTCCTCGACGCCGGTCGCCGGTTCGTAGTCCTCGGACAGCTCCGGAGGCGCCGCCGCCGAGGGCACCGTGGCCGAACGACGGAAACCGGCGCGGACGTTCTCGTACGCCGAGGCGTCGTCGAGCAGTTCGGCGTCGGGGTGCTCGAAGGGGCCTGCCGCGACGGCGTCGCCGGGCAGCGGCAGTTGCCGGGCGGGCCGGTCGGTGGCGACCGGCAGATGGCCGATCGGGAACATGTGCACGAGGAAGAGCGCGACGACGCTCTCCCGCTCGGTCCGCAGCGCCCCGAGCGGCGGCTTGCCGGGCGGCCCGGCCAAAGGCGGAACGGCAGGCGGCGGAACGGGCGGGGAGACCGGCGGGACCACCGGGGCCATCGCCCGCGGCCACGGCGCGGGCGGGCCGAACCCGGACGGCGGAGTGGGCACCTCGTCGAAACCCCGCGAGTCGAGCAGGCCGCCGTACTGCGACGGCAGCTGGACCGGGCCGGTCTCGACCTCGGTGTCGCCCGGTTCGGGCTGCGACGGCACGTCGGCCACGACACCCCCTCCGGCTCGGTCCTCCCGCCGTCGGGTCAGACGGGCGGTATCACGTTCGACGCATCTTCCACCCACCCGGTTCCGTCCGCAGCGGACATTTCCCCGAACGAGGGAGGAGTCACTCGATCGTTGGTGCCGTGGCCCCCATCCGGGTGGTCACGGTCAGTTCGCCGAAGCGGGTCACTTCGCCAGCGCGTTGACCACCCGGGACGGACTCGGCCTGCCGAGCTTCCCGGCCATCCACACGCTGGTCTCGACGAGCGCGTCCAGGTTCGCGCCGTGCTCGATGCCCAGTCCGTCGAGCATCCACACGAGGTCCTCGGTGGCCAGGTTCCCGGTCGCCGACTCCGCGTACGGGCAGCCGCCGAGCCCGCCCGCCGACGAATCCACAGTGGACACTCCACAGTGGAGCGCGGCGAGCGTGTTCGACAGGGCCTGGCCGTAGGTGTCGTGGAAGTGCACCGCGAGCGTGCCGACGTCGGCACCGGCTTCGCGGTAGCCCGAGATCAGCGCCTCGACCTGGCCAGGGGTGGCGACGCCGATCGTGTCGCCCAGCGAGAGCTGCGAGCAGCCGAGGTCGAGCAACCGCTTGCCCGCCTTGACGACCTGCTCGGTCGCGACCGCGCCCTCCCACGGGTCACCGAAGCACATCGACAGGTAGCCGCGCACGTCCAGTCCCTCGGCACGGGCGCGGGTGACGACCGGCTCGAACATCGCGAACTGTTCGTCCACAGTGGAATTGAGGTTGCGCTGCGCGAACGTCTCGGTGGCGCTGGCGAAGATCGCGATGTGCGCGACGCCGGCGTCCAGCGCGCGGTTCAGGCCGCGCTCGTTCGGCACCAGCACCGGATAACGGACGCCCTCGCGGCGGTCGAGGCCCGCCAGCACCTGCTCCGCGTCGGCCAGTTGCGGGACCCACTTCGGGTGCACGAAGCTGGTCGCTTCGAGGGTGGTGAGCCCGGCGGTGGCGAGCCGGTCGAGGAACTCCAGCTTCACCTCGACCGGGACGACCGCCTTCTCGTTCTGCAGCCCGTCCCGGGCCCCGACCTCCCAGATGGTCACCCGCTCCGGCAGTCCCGAGGCCGACGGGACGACGTCCGGTAGCCCTGCTTCGCGCGCGCCCATCAGGCCCTCCGGTTCCCGCGCCGCGGATGCCCCTGCGGCGGCAGGGGCTCGGTGTCCTGCGGCCCTTCCTCACGGTAATCGTCGTACGGGTTGTCGTTGACCTCGCGGTAGATCACCGTGTGCACGTGCTCGACCCGCGGGATGTCGTCGAAGCGGAGCGGCTCGTGCGAGGCCGACTCGATGATGAGCGTGCCGCAGCCGAAGATCCGGTCGGTGAGCCCGTGTTCGAACTGCACGCTGTTGATCCGCGACATCGGGATGTCGATGCCGGTGCGCTTGAGCACGCCCTCGCGCGCGATCAGCCGGTCGGTGGTGACGATGAAGTGCGTCGTGCGCCAGCGGACGAGCGGGGTCAGGAAGAGCCACACCACCAGCACGAGCGCCACGACGCCGAGCGCGATCAGCCCGACGGAGTTCCACGGCGACGACGCGTCCTTCGCCAGGATGGCGAGCCAGGTGCCGCCGCCGAGGACCACGAGCAGCGCGATGACGGGCCAGATCAGCATCTTGAAATGCGGGTGACTGTGCACTACGACGTGCTCTTGCTCGCTGAGCAAATCGTCCGGATAGGCCACGGCGGACGCTCCCAAGGTGTTATGCGGCGCTGGTGCCTTCACCGTACCGGCGGGACACCCGCTCGCGACCGGGTGACGCGGCGTTTCCCCTCAGGCGGGGCGAACGTGCACGACGTCACCCGCGAAGACCGTGTGCCTGCGCCCGTCGGCGACGTCGACCTGCAGCTGCCCGGCGGCATCGACGTCGGCGGCCCGGCCGGACAGCGTGGTGCCGTCCGGCAGCTGGACCTCGACGTCCTGGCCGAGCGTGGCGCAGTGCTGCCGGTATTCGCCCAGCAGCCCGGCCTCGGTGAGGTCGCCCCCGGCGAGGCGCCAGCGGCGCTCCCGGTCGTCCAGCTCGGTGAGCAGCAGCGCCGCGATCTCGCCGCGCTCGGTGCTGTTCGCGCCCTGTTCCGCCAGCGACGTGGCGGGCAGCCCGCCCGCGCCCGCGGGGACGTTCTCGCCGAGTGGCAGCACGTTGAGCCCGATCCCGAGCACCACCGAGGCGTCGTCGCCGGCGACCGCGTCGGCGAGGATGCCCGCGCACTTCGCGCGCGAAGGCCCGGCGAGGACGTCGTTGGGCCACTTCAGCACCGCGTCCACGCCGAGCCGTCCGGCGACCGCGCGGACGGCGAGCCCGGCGACGATCGACAGCGAGCCCAGCGCCGTGAACGACACGCCGTGCGGTCGGAGCGCGACACTGAGATACAGGCCGGACCCCTTCGGCGAAACCCAGGAACGGGCCCGCCTGCCGACCCCGGCGGTCTGTTCCTCGGCGAGCAGCACGGTCCGGTCGGCGGCGCCCTTCGCGACGGCTTCCCGCAGGTCGGCGTTGGTGGAGCCGGTGCTGGGCACGACCTCGACCGCGGCGTACCGGTCGCCGAGCCGGTCCCGCAGGAGCGCACCATCGATGGACGACATGCGCCCACAATATGAGAGTCCCCCTAACGCGCAAGCCGTCCGCTCGTTAGGCAGGAGTGGGCTCTTCTAACCTGGACGACGTGACGCCGCCCGAACCCGTGCCCGAAGCCGCTCCGAAGCCGACTTCCTGGGCCCGTGGCGCGGCCCTGCGCGGGCTGGTCGCCCTGCCGCTGGTGGCCGGGCTGGCCACTGCGGGCTGGCTGGTGACTCGTGGTGAGGACACCCCGGCACCCACGCCGCCGCCCGTCCCGGTGCCCGCGGCGAACAGCGGCGCGGCGGCGTCCGGCCCGTCCGTCCTCGAGGTGAGCGCGCCGGTCAAGGCGAAGGAGCCGAGCCAGGGCGGGGCGAGCGGCGGCCGGAACCCGCTCCAGGACTGGGCCGACAAACTGGCCGGACCGCTCGACATCCCGGCGAACGCGCTCATCGGCTACGCCAACGGCGAGCTCCAGCTGCGTTCCGAGCAGCCGAACTGCCATCTGTCCTGGGTGACGTTGGCCGGGGTCGGCGCGGCGAGCTCGAACCACGGCCGGACCGCGGATCCGCAGCGCGGACCGCTCGGCCTGTCCCCGGCGCAGTGGAGCAGGTACGGCGGCGGGACACCCGGGATCGCGAAGCCCGTGGTGACCGACGTCGACGCGGCGTCGGTCGCGGCCGGGCGCGCGCTGTGCGCGGGCGGCGGCGACCTCGGCGGCGGCAACGGCTGGTGGAAGGCCATCGCGAACTACAAGAACTCCGGTGGCAACGACGCAGAATTGTTCAGGCAGCGTGTACTCGGCAACGCCCAGCTGTACGCCACGCTCTCGCTCGACCCGGCGAAGTCCGGAACCCCGGCGGTGCGCGCGACCCGGTTCGCGCTCGGCCAGCTCGGCCTTCCGTACGTCTGGGGCGGCAACGGGCCCGAGGCGGGTTCCGCCGGGTTCGACTGCTCCGGGCTGACCAAGGCCGCCTACGACAGCGCGGGCGTCGCGTTGCCGCGGACGGCGCACACCCAGTACCTCGCGACCCAGCGCGTGCCGGGGGACCAGGAGCCGAAGCTCGGCGACCTCGTCTTCTACGGCAACCCCGCCGTCGACATCCACCACGTCGGCCTCTACCTCGGCAACGGCCTGATGATCAACGCGCCGACCGAGGGCCAGGCGATCCAGATCCACACGTATCACACGCGAGGCGACGACTACGCCGGCGCGGGCCGCCCCGCCTAGGGCGTGTCTGATAATGCTTTGGTCCAGGTGATTACGGCGTGTAGGACCACTGCGGATCGGTAGACGATGGCGAGCTTGTCGTAGCGGGTAGCCAGGCCACGCCACTGTTTGAGCAGGTTGAATCGTCGCTCGACAACGTTGCGGCCGCGGTAGTCCACCGCGTCGAACGCGGGAGGACGGCCACCGCGGGAACCGCGGCGTTTGCGGTGCCCGGCCTGATCAGCCGGCTCCGGGATCACCGCGGTGATGCCGCGGTCACGCAGATGTCCGCGGATCGCCCGCGAGGAATAGGCCTTGTCGCCACGGACGCGGTCGGGCCGGGTCCGGGCTCGGCCGCGTCCGAGGCGAGCGACGTGCAGATGCCGCATCAGGTACGGAAACATCGGCGCGTCGCCCGCCTGACCTGGACCGACCAGAGCTACCAGCGGCCGGCCGTTGCCGTCGACGAGGTGGTGCACCTTGGTGCTCCAGCCGCCACGGGACCGGCCGATCGCATGATCAGGCGGCTCGGCGAGTAGATCCGTGTAATTCGACCCAGCCCCCTGTGAGGCGGGTGATGTTCGTGGCGTGCTGATGCGCCCGCGCGATCGTCGAATCCACCGACACCGCCCAATCCACCACCCCCGCAGCGTCTGCCTCGGTGAGCAGGCGTTGCAGCACAACGTCCCAGGTCCCTTCACGGGCCATCCGGCGATGCCAGGTCCAGATCGTCTGCCACGGACCGAACACCGCCGGAACATCCCGCCACGCGATCCCGCACCGATACCGATAGATGATCCCCTCGACCATCGCCCGCGCATCGGAGAACGGCCGACCCTGTTTGCCGGTACGGACCGGCAGCAAGTCTTCGATCAACGCCCACTGAGCATCCGAAAGCAACTGAAACCGCGACACGACCAACAGCATCCCAACAAACAACCAGAATATTTGTCAGACACGCCCTAGCCGGGTACCGGCAGGGGATCGAAAGGGCAGATTCCGGTTTGCCGGGAGCGACCTTCGGTAGCGTGACGACGGGCGGTCTCCTACCGTCCAAACGGGACAAACCCGTTGCCGTCAACGCGAAGGTGACACCGATGCTGGACTACGGCCTCGATCTGTCCGATGTGGAGCGTGACATCGCGTTGCCCGGCTTGGTGGCCGAAGGGAACGAACTCGACGCCCTGGTGTCGGCGCAGGCGGACTGGTCGCTGCCCACGCCGGCGGCGGGCTGGACGATCGCCCATCAGATCGCTCATCTCGCCGTGACCGACGCGAACGTGCTCATCGCCATCCGGACCCCGGAGGCGTTCGGCGCCGTGCTGGCGCAGGCGGAAGCCGCGGGCAGCGGGCACGCTGACCTCGACGCCGCCGCGGGAGCGGCGAAACCGCGATCGGTACTGCTGGAGGAATGGCGCTCCGGCCGGGCCGAGGTGGCGGTGGCGCTCCGCGACATTCCGCTGGATCAGGCGTTTCCGTGGTACGGCTCGGAGTTGACGGCGGCACTGATGGTTCCGCTTCGCCTGATGGAAACGTGGGCTCACGGGCAGGACATTTTCGACACACTCGGCGTCGCGCACCCGCCGACGAGCAGGCTCCGGCACATCGCTTCCTTGGGAGTGCTGGGAAAAGAACTTTCGTTCCACACCGCCCACTTGCCCGTTCCGGCCGAGCCGTTTCGTGTCGAGCTGGCCGCTCCCGACGGTCAGACCTGGGCATGGGGCCCGGAAGAGGCAGGGCAGCGGGTCCGGGGCAGCGCCCTCGACTTCTGCCTGCGCGTCACCCAGCGCAGGACCCGAGCCGAGGCCGACCTGACGGCGGTCGGTGAGGACGCGCGGAAGTGGCTGGACATCGCGCGCATTTTCCGCTGATCCGGACCGTCCCGGCGTGACATTCTCCGCTGGGTTTGTCGCTTACGCGGGTACGAAAATCACCGACGGGCCGCCAACTGCCTCCCGTGGCCCCACCGCGTGGGTGACCGGGGCTGGCGACGCTCGCGTTGATCTGCGACGATGCTCTACCGTCACGAGCCCTACCGTCCTCAGCAAGGAGCATCCGGTGGCCTCCACATTGAACCCCTACCTCGGTTTCACCGACAACGCGCGCCAAGCGATGGAATTCTACAAGACCGTGTTCGGCGGTGACCTGACGTTGAACACTTTCGGTGACTTCGGTAATCAGGAAAACGCGGACAAGATCATGCACGCCCTGCTGAAAACGCCCAGCGGGTTCACGCTCATGGCCGCCGACACCGTGCCGGGCATGGAACGCGGCAGCGGCAGCAGCATTTCCGTGAGCGTGAGCGGGGACGACGCCGACGAACTGCGGGGGTACTGGGAAAAGCTTTCCGAGGGCGGCAATGTCGCCGTGCCGATGGAAAAACAGGCCTGGGGCGACGAATTCGGCATGTGCGTGGATCGTTTCGGCATCACCTGGATGGTCAACATCACCCAGGGCTGAAAGACAAAGGCCCGGGGTGGTGTCGCGAATGGGACATTGGCGACGTTGAACGTCCGCAATGTGCCATTCGCGACATCCAAGACCACCGCACGGGCGCTCACTCCGCACCGAGCGAGATCGCAATCTCCTCCAGGACGTTCATCTGTTCCTGCATGCCGATCTCCATCCCGGAGCCGAGGATCGTGTCACGCAGTTCCTTGCCCGACGTCTGCACCAGGATCGACAACGTCGTGCGGCCGTCCACTTCGGCGAAGGTGACCGTGGTCACCGGCGCGCCCGCGTCGTCCGAAGCGTCCACATCGGACACTTCGGTGCCCGGCTGTTCGAAGACCTCGGTCATGACGAGCCGCTCGTCCGGCACGATTTCCCGGTACTCGCCGTGGAAAGCGACCTGAAATCCGCCGTTCGCCGTAATGACGTACCGCCAGCGGCCACCGACCCGCAGATCGATCTCGACGTCGGTCATCGTGCCGCGGTGCCCACTCCACCACCGCCGCACCAGTTCCGGTGTCGTATACGCGCGATAGACCAGATGCTTCGGCGCGTCGAACTCCCGCGTGATCAGAATCTGCTCGTCCGAGGGCAGGGTGATCTTCGCCTTCTTGCTTGTCGTCTCCGGCATTTCAGCTCTCCTCGTCCTTGAGTTCCTCCAGTACGGCGTCCAGTCGATCGAACCGCTCCGACCAGGACCGTTCGTACTTCTTCACCCAGTCGTGGATGGGTTTGAGGGCACGCCCGTTCAGCCGGTACAACCGCTGTCGTCCTTCGTCGCGTACGTCGACCGCTCCCACCTCGCGCAGCACCCGCAGATGCTTCGACACCTGCGGCTGGGTGAGCCCGAGCAGGCGCACCAGGTCGTTCACCGGGAGTTCGCCAGTCGCGAGAACGTCCAGGATTTCCCGCCGCCGGGGTTCGGCCACCGCGTTGAACGCGTCCGCCGTCGTCGCTGCTCGTGCCACGAGAGCAATCATATGCCGATATGGGAATGCGTCAAGCCCGATCGGCCGTGAGGTCCAGCCGGAACGTCAGGTACCGTCCGGTCATGCCCTTCATCTTGGTGACACCGAACGCATAGCGGTCGACACGGCTGGTGGCCCGGAGGGTCAGCCGGGAGTCCGCTGTCCGTGCGGATTCGACGCGCAGTTCGAGCCCGCTCGACTTCCCGCGCACCGTGAGCGAGCCGTGCAGGACCCAGCCCTCCTCGGTCCGCGCGAGCCGGGTGGAGGCGAACGTGATGTCGGGATACTTCCCGGCGTCGAGGTACTGTCCTGATCGGACAGTGCGGTCCCGTGCGGGGTTGCCGGTGTCGAAGCTCATCGCCGGGATCTTCGCCCACGCCGAGGATTCCGTGACGGGATCGGCCACCCGGATGAAGCCCTCGTGCAGCGAGAACATGCCGTGTGCGGCGAAGAGGCCGAAGATGTGCCGGGTGCCGAACGAGATCGCCGAGCGCTCCGGGTCGATGCGATAGGTGCCCTCGGCCGGGATTTCGACACTGTCCTTTGTGGATAGCGAATGCCTCATGGGTTTCTCTCCTTGTCGTGGCTCAGGAACGGACAGCGGTGCCCGCGATGTGCGGAACGGGAACGCCCAACGGGCCGGGAAGGGTGTAGTGGCGCGACTCGACGACGTCGAAGCCCGCGCGTGCGATGGCGGCTTCGCTGTCCCGGTTCGGACGGCACGAGCTGAAGCGTCTCGTGAACAGCGCCCAGACGTCCTGGCCGCGACGGACCCAGGAGCCCGGCGACGCGGCGACGTGTTCGCCGAAGACGTACTTCCCGCCGGGCCGCAGGACCCGGTGCAGCTGCGCGAGCACGGCGTCGGGATCGTCGACCGAGCAGAGCACGAACGTCGCGACGGTGGCGTCGGCGAACCCGTCGGGCAGTTCGATCCGTTCGCCGCGCCCCGGCAGCACGAGGGCGCGGCGGCCGAGCCGTTCGGCCGCACGCCGCGTCCGCTCGCGGTTGCCCGCGTCCGGCTCGATCCCGATCCAGCGCACCTGCGGCGCGTAGAACGGCAGGTTGACGCCCCTGCCCGGGCCGAGTTCGAGGACGGTGCCCCGTAACGGGCCGAGCAGCGTGGACCGCATCGCGTCGGGACCAGCCCCCAGGTTCGTGGTCATGGCGGAAGCCTCGCCGCCCGGACGTCCCGGCGCATCGGCCGCGTGGTCGCGGCGGGGCCTCCTCCGGTCGGGGCCGATGTCGACTTTGGTCGCTGTCACCGCTCCCGGGCCGGTCGTACGCTCGGGCGGTGCACGAGGGACTGACCTGCGAGCGGCGGATGACCCTGCCCGCCCTGGTGATGGGCGGCTGCGTCATGGCGACGGCGTGGGGTGAATACACGTCGGGCACCGACCCGCGGTGGCTCGTGCTCGACCTCGTGCTCGGGCTGGGCGGCTGTGCCCTGCTGCCGCTGCTGAACCGCAGGCCCACCGCCGTCACGCTGGTGCTCGTCGTGCTGTCCGCGGTGTCGCCGACCGCGACACCGCCATACAGCGTCGGCCTGCTGCACACCGCCCGGTGCCGCCGGACCACACTCGCCGTCGGCGTGGCACTGGCCGGGATCGCGGGGCACGCGCTACGCGGTGTGTGGCGGCCGATGCCAGGGCTGGCCTACGTGTGGTGGCTGGTGCTGGTCGTGGTCGGGCACGCCGCGCTCGTCGGCTGGGGCGCGTTGGCGGCGGCGCGGCACGCGCTGATCGCGTCACTGGAGGAACGTGCTCGCCGCGCCGAAGCCGAGCAGGGGCGCCGCGTCGCCGAGGCGCGGGCAGCGGAACGCACCCGGATCGCCAGGGAAATGCACGACGTGCTTGCGCACCGGTTGTCGCTGCTGGCGACGTACGCGGGCGCGATGGAGTTCCGGCCGGACATCCCGCCCGAACGGCTCTCCGACGCGGCCGGGGTCGTCCGGGCCACCGCGCACCAGGCGCTGAACGAACTGCGGGACGTCATCGTCCTGCTGCGGGACGACGACACCGCGGCGGACGGCGCCGAGCGGCCAGTGCCGGTGCTGGCCGATCTGCCCGAGCTGGTCGAGGAATCCCGGTCCGTCGGGACGCCGGTCGAGGTGCGGGACGCGGTGGCCGACCCGGCCGCCCTGCCCGGGACGACCGGGCGGACGGCTTATCGCGTCGTTCAGGAAGCGCTGACCAACGCCCGCAAACACGCGCCCGGCCAGCCGGTGCGGATCGCACTCGACGGCTCGCCGGGCGCCCGGCTCGTCATCACCGTGTCCAACCCGATGCCCGGCGCCCCGGCCGATCCCGCGATTCCCGGGGCGGGCACCGGCCTGGTCGGCCTGACCGAGCGGGTGCGGCTGGCCGGGGGAGAACTCGACCACCAGGCCACTCCGGAGGAGTTCCGGCTTTCGGCCTGGCTACCGTGGCCCGCATGATCCGGGTTCTCGTCGTGGATGACGACGCACTGGTGCGGGCAGGGCTGACGATGATGCTCGACGGCGCCGACGGGATCACCGTGGTCGGCGAGGCGGGCGACGGCGACGAACTCCCCGCTGTTCTCGACGCGCATCCCGCCGACGTCGTGCTGATGGACATCCGCATGGCGCGGGTCAACGGGATCGCGGCCACGCTGCGCACGCGGGCTCGCGCCGAACCACCCGAGGTCGTCGTGCTCACCACGTTCGACACCGACGAGAACGTGCTGCGGGCACTGCGCGCGGGGGCGAGCGGATTCCTGCTCAAGGATTCCCCGCCCGCCGACATCGCCGACGCCGTCCGCAAGGTCGCCGCCGGCGATCCGATCCTCTCGCCGCGCGTCACCCGGCGCCTGATGGACCGCGCGGCCACCGAAGCGGGCGCGTACGACCGCGCCCGCGCCGCGCTGGCCGCACTGTCCACAAGGGAGCACGAGGTCGCCGTCGCGGTCGGGCGGGGGCGGACCAACGCCGAGATCGCCGCCGAGCTGTTCGTCGGCGTGGCCACGGTCAAGGCGCACATCACCCGGATCCTGACCAAGCTCGACCTGGGCAACCGCACCCAGATCGCCCTGCTGGTGCACGACGCCGACCTCTGCTGAACCGTCCACTGTGGATATCAGCGGCGGGCGGGAGGACTCCCGAGGCCGGCGTCCCGCGCCCGGACGATGGCCTCCGCGCGATCGGCGACGTGGAGCTTGCTGAACACGTTCGAGATGTGGTTGCGCACGGTCTTCGGGCTCAGGCACAGGGTGCTGGCGATGAAGGCGTTGCTGTGCCCGCTCGCGATGAGTTCGAGGACCTCGCGTTCGCGGCCGGTCAGCTCCGGGAACACCGGGTTCGTACTGGGCAGCGGCTGGTTGAAGAAGCCGAGGACGCGATTGGCGATGTCCGGGCCGAAAATGGCTTCGCGCCGGGCGACCGCCTGCACCGCGCGGATGATCTCGTCGGGCTCGGCGTCCTTGAGCAGATAGCCGCGCGCGCCCGCGCGCATCGCGGCGAACACCGATTCGCTCTCGTCGGCCATCGTCAGCATGAGCACGCCGACCTCCGGGCATTCGGCCACGATGTGCCGGGTCGCCTGGATGCCGGACAGGTCGGGCAGGTGCAGGTCCATCACCATGACATCGGGATGCAGCGCGGCTGCGGCGCTGACCGCCTGCGCGCCGCTCGACGCCTCACCGACGACCTCGATCCCCGGCTCGGCGGCGAGCAGCGTGCACACCCCGAAACGGAAGAGCGGATGGTCGTCCACGACGATCACGCGAAGCCGGTCGGTCATGGGGTCTCCTTCGGCGTCGAAGATCAACCTCGAAAGGCCGGCGCCGGGAAGGCTGTCTCTTCGCCGTCCACGCCGCACACCGTCCGGCCCGAATTAAACACATGGTGAGTATCTCGCGGCGACAGCGGATGGCCCAAGTGCTTTGTGCCACCGGCGTAGCGGGGAGCACCCGTTCGGCCCAGTGGGAGGGGGAGCAAGGGACCTTTACTGCCGCTAAGCGATAGTAAAGGTCCCTTGCTCCGCGTGTACAGAGAGTTGTCAGGCGCCGAGGAACGTTGCGACGTTCTCGTGAGCCCAGTCGGCGAAGGTGAGCGGGGCGCGGCCGAGCAGGCGCTCGACGGTGTCGAAGACGACGTGCTCGTGGGCGCTCGACTCGCGTTTGAGCTCGAAGAACCCGTCGATCGTCGCGGCGGGCCAGCCGTAGGAGAGCATCCGCGCGTGGGTCTCTTCGACGGTCTCGAGCACGATCTTCAGCGGGCGGCCCAGTGCTGTGGAGAGCGTCTCGACCTGCTGTTCCGCGCTGAGCGAAACGCCGCCACTGAGCGGATGGACCCGGCCTTCGTGGCCCGATCCGGTCAAGGCCAGTGTCGCCACCGCGGCGATGTCGCGGACGTGGATCAGCGCCGAGTCCGGGTCACCCTCGGTGACGAAAACGGTGTCGTGCTCACGGACCGACGACAGCCAGCCGAAGCGGTTGTCCATGAACGCGCCGGGACGCAGGATCGTCCACGCCGGTCCGGCCTCGCGGACGGCCTGCTCCGCTTCCGCGTGACCTCGGGTGATGGCGTCCTGCTGTCCGAAGTGGACACAGCTGGTCGAAAGCTTGACCAGGTGGGTCACCCCGGCGGTGGCCGCGGCCTTGGCGACGGCGATCTCCCGGCCGGGGCCGTGGCCCGGAGTCAGCAGGAAGACCCGCTCGACGCCGTCGAGCAGGCGCGGCAACTCCGCCGGACGGTCGAGGTCGCCCTCGACGACCTCGGCGCGCGGGTCGATCCGTGCGCGCGCCGGGTCGCGGGTCAGTGCCCGGACGGTGGCGCCGGTGTCGAGGAGAGCGGGAACGAGTTCGCGGCCGACCTTTCCGGTGGCACCGAGAACCAGAATCATGAGATTTCTCCTTACTGGATAACGAAAATTCAGTGCTTCGAGCGAAGCTGCACGCGCGGCAGGGCGAGGGCGGCGACGAGGCCGGCGGCGAGCGCGGGGAGCATCGCGAGGAACACGCCGTGGGTCGCGGCGGCGTAGTGCCCGGTGCCCAGCGCGGCGCTGAACACCGCGCCGAGCGCGACCGGGCCGAGTGCGGAGCCGAGCGAACGGAACAACGCGACGGTCGCCGAGACCGCGCCGAGGTCCTCCCGCGCGGCCGTGTTCTGCGCGGCGAGCGAGAGCACCTGGATGTTCAGCCCGGCGGCGAGCCCGAACACCGTGAGGCAGCCGATGACGACCGGCATCGTGCTGTGCTCGTCGAGCGTGGTCATCGCGAGGACCGCGAGCAGGCCGAGCGCCATGCTCGTGATCGGCGCCCAGCGATAGCGGCCGGTGCGGCTGATGAGCCGTCCGGAGACGACGGACGAGACCGCGACCGCGAGCGTCATCGGGACCAGCAGCAATCCGGCCGTCGCCGGATCGGCCCCGGCCACCTTCTGGAGGAACACCGCGAGGTAGTTGACCGAGCCGAGGAAGGCGAACCCGGCCAGCAGGCTCAGCGCGGTGGACAGCGTGAAGGTGCGGTCGGCGAACAGGCGGAGCGGCAGTACCGGCGCGGTCGCGCGGCGCTCGGCCAGGACGAAGGCGATCGCCAGCACCACGCCGAGCGGGACCGACCACGGCGTCAGCAGGGTGAGGCCGGTGATGGCGCCGCCCAGCAGGAGCACGCCCGCGATGTCGAACGGCGAGTCGCGACGTCGCTTCGGCAGCTGGAGGAACGTCGCCACGGCCAGCAGGGCGAACCCGCCGATCGGCAGGTTGATCAGGAAGATCCACCGCCAGCCGACGAGTTCGGTGAGCAGGCCGCCGGCGACCGGACCGGCCAGCGACGCGACCGCGAAGCACACCGAGAACCACCCGAAGTACTTCGCGCCTTCGCGCGGTGGGAAGAGTTCGCCGATGGTGGCGCCCACCGAGACGAAGAGGCCGCCGGAGCCGGCGCCCTGGAGTACCCGGGCGGCGATGAGCGTGGTCGCGCTGCCGGCGAGCCCGCAAGCGAGCGACCCGGCGAGGAAGAGGACGAGTGCGACGAGCAGAACGCGTTTGCGGCCGAAGAGGTCACCGAGCTTGCCGTACACCGGCGCGGTGACACTGCCCGCGAGCAGATAGGCCGTGGTGACCCAGGCGAACGAGCCGGTGCCGCCGAATTCGGCGGCGATCCCCGGCAGAGCGGTCGAAACCGCCTGCGCGTCCAGCATGCCGAGGAAGACGGCGAGGAAAAGGCCTGTGAGGGCAAGGGGAATGCGGGCGCGCGGAGGCGCCACGGAAAGCGTGGTCAAGGGAGGTCCAATGCGTAGGGAAGGGACGTGCGGTCCGGGCGCAGCTCGGTGCGCCCCGTCGAGACGGGAAAAGGTTCCAACCGTCACCCGCGCTGGGGTGCGGTCCTCTTCGCGCTCGGAAACCACCTCGGATTCGTCCCGCTCGGCCGGTCGACCCCGGCCGGCGTCCTTACGTGCCGGACAACTGACAGTTCATGACTCTAGACAACTACATGTCCGTAGACAAGTTCTTTTCGCTGGAGGGCGGGGTGCTCGTGTCGCGAACGCGTCGTTGGGGACGCTCATCGTCGCCAACGCGCCGTTCGGGACACCGGCGCGGGCCGGGGCGATGCCGGGAATGGGACATTCGCGGCGTTGAACGTCGGCAATGCGCCATTCGCGACGTGCCCTGAAGGCCCCCTTACCGGCGCTCAGCGCTGTGAAGGAGGCCTTCACGGCATTCGGTGGGGCTGGGGTGCGTGGTCGGTGGGGTGAGTGGTGTTCGCGGGGTTGTCGTTGCGATGGGGGGCGTGCGGTGGTCTTGCTTGTCGCGAAACCGCGGGGTAGGGCGGTTAAAATAACCAACCCCACAATATGGGCCAAAACCCCCCCCCCCCAAAAAAACCCCCCCCCCCCCCCCCCCCC
>NZ_JBHYIK010000023.1:23089-28024 GCF_042739735.1 Amycolatopsis sp. NPDC059027
TTTTTTTTATCGCCCGGGGGGCGTGGGGTGTTTTTTTTTGTGCCCACGCTTCGATGGGTCATTTACTACGCCCCCAACGGAGCTTTCGGGACACTGGCGCCACCGCACTTTCACCCCGCCAGGCCCGCCCGCACCGAGAAACC
The DNA here is from genome assembly GCF_042739735.1 of Amycolatopsis sp. NPDC059027. NCBI lineage: Bacteria > Bacillati > Actinomycetota > Actinomycetes > Pseudonocardiales > Pseudonocardiaceae > Amycolatopsis > Amycolatopsis sp. NPDC059027. The sequence continues at coordinate 23,233 of NZ_JBHYIK010000023.1, forward strand.
GCATTGGGGCGCAGGAGCCCGGGCGGAGCGAGGGACCTTTGCTATCGCGAGCCGGGCGGAGCGGTCAGCGGGGGAGGCGGGTGACCTGGTCGCCGTCGCGGCGCCGCTGGCCCAGCTCGTCCGGGAACACCCACTTCTTGAAGCCCCAGAACCGGAACACCATCGCGAGCAGCATGCCGATGATCGACCCGCTCGCGAAGTCCGCGATCTCCTGGACCAGCCTCGACACGTGCGGTGTCTCCAGGTGGAACACGTACCGCGACGCGTAGAGCGGGATCAGGTTCACCACCACGGCGACGCCGCTGATCACGAAGAACAGCGCGGCCTCGTGGGTGCGTTCCCGGCCGCCGCGGGTCCGGAAGGACCACTCGCGGTTGAGGATGTACGACACGATCGTCGCCACGATGATCGCGATCGCCTTCGCCGTCGTCGGCTTCGATTCCAGCACGCTCAGTTTCAGCAGGTACCAGACGCCGTTGTCGACCAGAAAGGTCGTGCCGCCCACGATCGCGAACTTGAGCAGTTCCCGGTGCTTGATCAGCACCGAGCGCAGGGGTTCGGGCGTGCGGCTGAGCACGGTTTCGACGACGGTCACCTCCGCAGTTTAGGAGAGGCTGACCAGGGCCGATGGCTCAGGCGGCCATCCTGTCGCGAATGTCCGGATCCTCGGGGTCGTTCCCGGACCTCCGCTGTGGCCGGACATCCTCGGCGGGGAACACCCATTTCTTGAAGGCCCACCAGCGGAAGACCGTGCCCAGCAGCGTCCCTAGCACGATCCCGCTGACGAAGTCGGCGATTTCCTGCGCGGCGAACGTCACGTGCGGCACCTGCAGCTGGAGCACGTAGCGGGACACGGCAAGCGGAACCGAGTTCAGGCCCAGCGCGATGCCGCTGTACAGGAAGAACAGGGCCGCCTCGTGCGTCCGTTCGTGGCCGCCGCGGGTGCGGAAGGACCATTCGCGGTTGGCGACGTAGGAGAAGATCGTCGCCACCAGCGTCGCGAGGATCAGCGCCGTCAGCGGATTCGCCCGCAGCACGGTGAACTTCAGGCCGTAGTTCACCGCCAGCGTGATCACGAAACTCATCCCGCCGACCACCGCGAACCGGATCAGCTCGCGGTGCCTGCCCAGCAATTCCCGCACCGCGCGGACGCTACCCCGTCGGCAGGCCGAAATGCTTCCCAGGGTGGCTCGGGCCGATCGGCGTGGTGGAAGTGCCCGGCTGGGGCGGCGCGCTCGTGGTCGCCGGTGCCGAAGACTGCTTCGGCTGCGGCGTTTCGGACGTCGTCACCGGCGGGACGCCGGTGTGGCCCGGCGACTTCTTCGGCGTGCTCTTGCCGGGGCTCGTCGTGGCGCTTGTCCCGGTGGACGATGTCGGCGGCGTCGGCGCGAGCTGCCCCGGCGGGCACCAGTCGAAGTACACCGGGACCGGTTTCGCCGAGGCCGTCCCCAGTGTGGCGCCGACGGTCACCGGGTGCCCCGCGGGCGGGCGCCCGCGCAGCTGGACCCACAGGTTGACGTGCTGGCCAGGGGCGAGCGCGCCGGTGGTCGTGCAGGTCGCGCCACCGGCGGTCGGCCGGCATGGGAAACCGCGCAGGCTCCACCAGCTCGACAGCGGATGGTCGAAGGTCACGGTGACCGGTTTGGTCGTCTGCCCGGTGTTGTGCACCCGGACGTAGATGCGCGGCTTCTGCCACCACGGGAGTTCCGACAGCCAGTCGCTCTCGGCCTCCAGCGTCACCGCGTCCGGCGGCGGCTTGACCGCGACGTTCACGCGCAGGTCGACATGGACCTGAGCGCCCGCGGTGACCGAACCCTCGACCGTGCTGCCGGGTTTGGCGGTGTCGTCGGCCTTCAGCAGGAACATCAGGACCGCGGACTGGCCCGGCTGCAGGCCGGTCCCGGTCCGGCAGGTGACAGTGCCGTCCCCGCCGGGACAGTTGACGTTGATCGTTTCGGGCGCGGCCATGGCGAAGCCGCTCGCGCCGGGGGCGCCGCCGCCCCCCGCGGGCACCGCGTGCACCCCCGGCGGCAGCCTCAGCGTGGCGACCACTGGGTCGGACGGGCCGGCGCCGTCGTTGCGCACCGTGATGGGCAGGTTGGCGGGCTTGCCGCCCGGCTGCAGCACGACGCCCTCGGGCGGCGTCGTCGCGGACACGTTCGGTTTCGGGAGCGAGGGCGGTGTGGTCGGCGGCGGCTGCGACCCCGGCGGCGCGGCCGGGTTCGGCGGCTGGACCGCGGGCGGGGCGGGCGCCGCGGGCGGCGGTGCCGGGGGCGCGGGCGGTGGCTGCTGCTGAGCGGGCGGCTGGGCCGGTGGCTGCTGCGGCGGTGGCTGCTGCGGCGCGGGTTGCGCCGCGGGCGGCGGGACCTGGGCGGCCGCCGGGATGTCCTGGGTACCGCCACCGGCGACGAGCGCGACGACGACGGCCGCCGCGATGGCCGTCCCGGACGCGGCGACACCGGCGAACTGCCGTGGCCCGCCCGCCGCGGCGCCCGCCGCCGCACCGGCCTTGGCTCCGCCCGCGGTCGCTCCCGCGGCGGCCGCTCCGGTGACCGCCGCGGTGGTGGCGCTCGCCTTGGCCGCGCCGATCGTGGCGAGGTAGCCGAGCGCGGCGCCACCGAGGACGATCGGGGCGATGATCGCGCGCAGACCGCCGTTGATGTCGGCGAGCTCGGCGGCGAGCGCGCGGCATTTCTCGCATTCGTCCAGGTGATTCTCGACCTGGCTGCGTTCGCGTTTGGACAGTCCGTCGCGGGTCCACGCACCGAGCCGGTCGGCGGTGGCGCGGCAGCGTTCCGCGCCGTTCTCCTGCAGGTGGACCTGCAGATAGGCCTGGCGGAGACCCTCGCGGGCGCGGTAGGCGAGCGCCGAGACGCCGTTCGCGGTCAGGCCCAGCAGCGGGGCGACCTCGGCGGGGCTCTGCTGCTCGATCTCGGTGTGCCAGAGCACGGCCTGCCAGCGTTCGGGCAGCCGCGCGAAGGCCTTGGCGGCCATGGTGCGCTCGAGCCCCGCGACGGCGGTGTCGGAGAACGGGACGGTCAGCGCCTCGCCGACCGCGCCGCCGACGTCGGTCATGTCCTCGTTGAGGTCGACGCGCTTGTCCTTGCGGGTCTTGTCGTAGGCGGTGTGGCGCAGCGCGGTCAGCAGATACGCGCGGAACGCGGTCTCGGGTCCCTTGCCGGCGCGCAGCGTGTCCAGCACCTTCGCGAACGCCTCGGAGACGAGGTCGTCGGCCTCGGAGCTGGAGCGCGCGAGCTGACGGGCGAGGTTGTGCGCGGCGGCCGTGTGCCGCTCGTACAGCGGCCCGTAGGAGGCGATCTGCCCGGCACGGACCTCGGCGATCAGCTCGGCGTCGCTCTTACCGCTGAGATCGGCGGGAACGGTGGACACGGGACTCCTCTGCGGGTGGTGGTGGCCGCCTGACGGGCCGCCAATACCTACCTTGACTCTTGCGCGGCACAAGTGTGACGGAAGCTGCGACACGCGTCACCTCGCGGTCGGCGTGTTGACCCGGAGAGCGCAATATGTTCACCCGGGCTCGCCGCGCCCTTGGTCAACAAAACCCGCCGGAACGCCGTCACGGACCCGGGCCTGGCGCGTCCCCTGTTCGGAGCGCGACAAGATCGCTCCGAACCGGACGAGAGGAGCGGTGGCCAGTGGACCTGCCGGCGACCGGGGCGCTGTCCGGGGTGACGGACTCGCAGGAGGCGCGGAACCGGTTCGACCGGGACCGGACCCTGCGCGCGCTGCGAGCACGGTGGCGAACCGCGAGCCTGGCTTCGGGCTGGCGGTTCCCCAGCGACTGGGGACTGCCCGAGGTCGACGCGGTGTGTGCCGCGGTGGTGAGACAGGGGAAGCCCGCAGTGGGCAGCGAGGCGGCGGAACGCGCGCTGGCCGGGCTCGGCCGCGCCCGTGCGGCCGCCGGTGCCGGGCTTGCGGAGACGCTGACCGACCTCGCGGCGCTGCACGCCGTGCTCGCCGGCTCCGCCGATCCCGCGGTCGTGGACGGATTCGTCGCTCCGGATGTGGACGCCACCCCTGCGCGGTTGCTCCGCCTGACGGCCTTGGCCTGGGCGGACGTCGCGACGGACCAGCTCGTGCACACCGAGGTCACCGACCCGCTGACCGGTCTGCCAACCGCCGCGTACCTGCGCACCCGGCTCGCCGAGGTGTACCGCAGAGCGGAGCGCGAGGAACGCGCGGTGGCCGAGGACTTCGTGCTGCTCGTGGTCGAACTGGACTTCAGCACGGTCGACGGCTGGCCACGGCTGACCGGGATGATCCTCGCCGCCGACGCGCTGCGGACCGTGTTCGACGGCGGAGAAAGCGTTGCCTCGCTGGGACCGTCGGTCGTGGCGGCACTGGTGCCGCGCGACGACCGCCTCGCTTCGCGCGGGGTCGCGCTGCGGCGGGCGGTGCACGAACGGCTCTCGGTGGACGCGCAGCTCGCCGAGGTCGGCAGCCCGCGGATCAGCGCCGTCCGGCTGCCCGCGACCCACGAGCTCGCCTGTGACGTACTGGCCGGTCTGTCCCGGGCCTGAACTCGGCCCGGCCCGGGATGGGCGAACGGACCCGTGGGGGCCGCCCCGAGGGAAGCAGAGGGTTCCTCGGTGCGGCCCCCGCGGCCCGCTCTCTTCTCACGGCTCTTCGCGTCGCCAATTCGGGACAGTCAACCTGGCTTCACCGGCGGCTGGCGGCCTTGGTCGGTGGGGGCGGCGAGGGGGGGGGCGTCAGAGGGGGGGGACCCCACCCCGGGGGGAGCGGGCGCGGGGGTGTGTGTATGGAGAAGAAG
>NZ_JBHYIK010000023.1:28034-39048 GCF_042739735.1 Amycolatopsis sp. NPDC059027
TGTGCTCGCCGCCACCGGCGGTACCCTCAAAAGGGGCGCGCCCCCCCCCGCCGGTGGATCCAGGCTCGACGTCGTGAATGCGCCATTCAGGACGTCGAGCGTCGTGAACGGCGCATCCGGGACATGCCGGCCCTCGGCCAGCCGCACATCTCCCCAGCTCACAGCCCATTTTCGGACGGAAGAGGAGCAAGGGACCTTTGCTATTGTTGTTGAGCGGAACTAACGAGCGGTAGCAAAGGTCCCCCGCTCCCGCCAGTACCCTTCTCGACCCGGGGAATCGCACTCATGATTTCCTGATGAGGTGACCAGGACCGTATCCTCCGCCACAGACGGCGAAGTTCCGGCGAAGGCTTCCCAGCCTCGTCTGGCCCTGCGAATCTCGCTCGCGCGCCTGTCCGTCCGTCCGCGGTCGATCCTGATCCTGGCGGTGGTGCCGCTGGCGGCCATGGCGTACGCCATCTGGGGGGCCACGCACGACTGGCACCTCGGCGTCGACAGCGCCGTCTACCGTGCCGGTGCGCTCACCCTGCTGCACGGGGATTCGCTCTACGACGCCAACACGCTCCTCCCGGAGCCGTCGTGGGCGCTGCTGCCGTTCACCTATCCACCGGCGGCGGCGGCGCTGTTCGTCCCGCTCGCGTGGTTCCCGGTGCAGCTCTCCTGGGGCCTGCTCACCGTCGTCACGCTGCTGTGTCTCGCGCTGTGCGTGCGGATCGCGATCGGCGCCCTGCCGCGCCCCGCCGAAGACGGCCCGCGCTGGTGGGCCTCGCCCGCCCGCTCGACGATCGTGTTCTCCCTGGTCTTCCTCGGCCTCGAGCCGGTGTGGCGGACGATCTTCCTCGGCCAGATCAACATCGTCCTGATGGCGCTGGTCATGCTGGACGTGCTGGTCATCGGCGCGCGCGGCAGCCGGTGGGGTGGCGTGCTGGTCGGCGTCGCGGCCGCGATCAAGCTGACGCCGATCGTGTTCCTCGGTCACCTGTTCATCACCGGCCGCCGCAAGGACGCCATCCGGGGATTCGTGACCTTCGTGCTCCTGCAGGGCGCGATGTTCCTGATCAACCCGCACGACGCGGCCAAGTACTGGACGCAGACGCTGCCCGACACCGGTCGCATCGGCCCGGTGCACTGGGCGGGCAACCAGTCCCTGAACGCGTTGATGAACCGCGCCACCGACCTCGCGCCATGGGCGTCGAACGTCGCGCTGGCCATCGGGTTCCTGCTCCTGATCCCGGCGCTGTGGCTGGTCATGCGTTTCCACCGCAGGGGCCAGACGCTCGCCTCCCTGTTGGTCACCGCGTTCTGGATCCTGCTGATCTCGCCGATCTCGTGGACCCACCACTGGGTCTGGGTGGCGCCGCTGATCGTGCTGCTGGTCTCCCGCCTGCCGAAGACCACCCCGGCGACAGCGTGGAAACGCTGGCTCGGCACGTTCCTGGCGATCTTCGTGTTCGTCAGCTGCGTGCTGCTGATCCTGCCGAACGGCCGGAACGTCGAGCTGCACTGGACGGTGTGGCAGAACATCCTCGGCAGCGCGTACATCCTGATGCCGGTGGTGCTGGCCGCCGCGCTCGCGTTGCGCTGGGGCCTGCAGCGACGGGCCCGCCGCAAAGCCGAAGACGTCCATGCCGAAGCCACCCGGGGCTGACGCACGCACCGGCTGGATTCTCGCCGGGGTACTCGCGGTCGCCGTCCTCGCTCTCGGCGTCGTCGCGTGGCTGGCGCACTGGCGGCTGGGCGCGGACAGCGCCGTCTACCGGGCGGGCGCGATGGCCCTGCTCAAGGGCGAACCGATCTACACGCGCGACGTCCTGACCACGCTGCCGGACTGGGTGCGGCTGCCGTTCACCTACACGCCGGCGGCGGCGCTGCTGTTCCTGCCGTTCGCGCTCGTGCCGACCGGGCTGCTGTGGGGCGTGGTCGGGTGTTTGTCGGTGGTCGGTCTTATCGTCGTCATCGCGGTGGTTCTGTCGCCATCGGGGTGGACACGCGTGGCGTGGGCGCTGCCGGTGGGAACGGCCTCCGTTCTGGTACTGGAACCGGTGTGGAAGACGCTGTTCCTCGGCCAGATCAACTTGATACTGATGGCGCTCGTGGTGCTCGACGTGCTGGTCCTCTCGGCACGAGGCTGTGCTGATGCGCCCTCGGCGGGAAAACGTACCTCGGGCTGGCGCTGGGCGGGCGTGCTGATCGGTGTGGCGGCGGCGGTCAAGCTGACCCCGCTGGTCTTCGTCCCGCACCTGTTCTTCACCGGCCGGTGGAAGGACGGGCTGCGCGCGGTGGGCACGTTCGTGGTGCTGGAGGCGGTGATGTTCGCCGTCATCCCGGTCGACGCCGCGCGCTTCTGGCGGGATTCGGCCACCGATCCGAGCCGGATCGGCTCGGTGCACTGGATCTTCAACCAGTCGCTCAACGGCATGGTCAGCCGGGCCGCGCAGCTGGCGCCGTGGTCGCTGGTCCTGGCCGTCGCGATCGCGGCCGTGCTCGCCGTGCCCGCGATCTGGCTCGTCGTGCGGCTCCACCGTCGTGGCGAGGAGGCGGCGGCGCTGCTGGTCACGGCGTTCTATGGGCTGCTGTTCTCGCCCGTTTCGTGGTCGCACCACTGGGTGTGGGCGGTCCCGCTGATCGTGCTGCTGCTGGTCAAGGGCCGCCGGATCGCCGCGGGCGCGGTGTTCGTCCTGTTCGCCTCCCAGATCGTGATGCTGGTGCCCAACGGCGGCGACACCGAGTTCCGCTGGGGCCTCGGCATGGCGGTGCTGGGCAACCTGTACGTGCTGGCGGCGGCCGCCGGGATCCTCGGCCTCGCCGCTCGTGAGCTGCGGCTCACGCGCCGCAGGTCGGCGCGGGTCGCGCCGGCCTAGGTGGTTAGGCTGAGCGCGCTATGGACAAACGCACCGGTCTTCCCGTCGTCGGCATGGTGGGTGGCGGGCAGCTCGCCCGGATGACCCACCAGGCGGCGATCTCCCTCGGCCAGTCCCTGCGTGTGCTCGCCGCGGGCGAGAACGAGTCCGCCGGTCTCGTCGCGGGCGAGGTTGTGCAGGGCCACCACACCGACCTCGACGCGTTGCGCGCGTTCGCGAAGGAAGTCGACGTCGTCACGTTCGACCACGAGCACGTGCCCGGTGAGCACCTGCTGACGCTGGCGATGGAGGGCTTCGTCCTGCGGCCGGCGCCGGACGCGCTCGGCGTCGCGCAGAACAAGCTCGTGATGCGCGAGCTGATGGCCGGTCTCGACGTCCCGGGCCCCGCCTTCGCCGAGGTGTCCACTGTGGACGACGTGGTGGCCTTCGGGAAGGCACACGCGTGGCCGGTGGTGCTCAAGGCCGCGCGCGGCGGATACGACGGCAAGGGTGTCTGGATGCTCGACACCGCGCAGCAGGCGCGCGAGGTCGTCCCGGAGCTGCTCGCGGCCGGGACACCGCTGCTGGTCGAGGAGAAGGTGACCATGCGGCGCGAGTTGTCCGCGCTGGTCGCGCGTTCGCCGTTCGGGCAGGGGGCCGCCTACCCGGTGGTGGAGACCGTGCAGTCCGCCGGGATCAACACCGAGGTGCTGGCCCCGGCGCCAGGGCTGAGCCCCGCGCGCGTCCAGGAGGCGCAGGATCTCGCGCTGCGCATCGCCGCGACGTTGAAGGTCACCGGGCTGCTCGCGGTCGAGCTGTTCGAGACCGACGGCGGGCTGCTCGTCAACGAACTCGCGATGCGCCCGCACAACTCCGGGCACTGGACGATGGACGGCGCACGGACCTCGCAGTTCGAGCAGCACCTGCGGGCCGTGCTCGACTATCCGCTCGGCCGCACCGACCTGCTCGCCCCCGCGTGCGTGATGGCCAACGTGCTCGGTGCCGAGACCGCGCCCGAGATGGGTCCGGACGAGCGGCTGCACCATCTGTTCGCGCGCTTCCCCGATGTCAAGGTGCACCTCTACGGCAAGGAGGAGCGGCCGGGGCGCAAGCTCGGGCACGTCAACATGCTGGGCGAGGACATGGAGACGCTGCGCGACCAGGCGCTGCTCGCCGCGCACTGGCTGTCCCACGCCGTCTGGCTCGACGGCCACGAGATCCACTGAGAGGTAGGGATTATGGCGCCGCAGGTGGGCGTGATCATGGGCAGCGACTCGGACTGGCCGGTGCTGGAGGCCGCCGGGACCGCGCTCGACGAGTTCGGCGTCGAGTACGAGGTCGGTGTCTACTCGGCACACCGCACGCCGCAGCGCATGCTGGACTACGCGACGTCGGCGGCGTCGCGGGGGCTGAAGGTGATCATCGCGGGCGCCGGCGGCGCGGCGCACCTGCCGGGCATGGTCGCCTCGGCCACCGTCCTGCCGGTGATCGGCGTCCCGGTGCCGCTGAAGTACCTGGACGGCATGGATTCCCTGCTCTCGATCGTGCAGATGCCCGCCGGTGTCCCGGTCGCGACGGTGTCGGTCGGCGGCGCGCGCAACGCCGGTCTGCTCGCCGTGCGCATCCTGGCCGCCACGGACGAGACACTCCAGGCGAAGATGGCGAAGTTCCAGGCCGATCTCGAAAAGCTGGTGCTGGACAAGGACGCCGCTCTGCGCGCCAAAGCCGGTCGCTGACCTGACCGCGGCGCGTTCCCTCAGACGGGGACGATCTCGAGCAGCTCGTCGAGACCGGACAAGCCCTTGGCGTTGCGCGTGTACAGCCGCGCGCCGTGGGCGTGCGCGGTCGCGGCGATGAGGAGATCCATGGTGCGGGCCCGGGGCTGGCGACCCGCCATCACGACAGCGGCCGCGATCTGGCCGTAGCTGACGGCGACCATGTCGTCGATCGGCAAGGCATGGAACTCCTGCTGCAGGACGCTCAACCGGTGAAGCCGTGCCGCCCGGCTGGCCGGATTACCGGCGACCAGGACGCCGAACTGCAACTCGGCGAACGTGGCCGCGCTGATGGCCAGCCGGCCCGGCAGCGGAGGCACGTCCGTGGCGATCACGACACTGGTGTCGAGGACGGCCTTCACGCCGTGGCCCACGGGTCACGGAGCTCCTGGTCGATCTTGTCGCGGTCGCTCTCCCAGTCCGGGTCGGCGGGACCGCGGAACAGAGCGGACACCTCGGCGTAGGTCCGCCAAGTTCGCTGCTCGACAGGCACGAGCCGCACGCTGGGGCGCCCGGAGACGGTGATCAGTACTTCTTCACCGGCCTCCGCCTGGCGCACCAGCTCGGAAGCCTGCTGCCGAAGCTCGCGTAGTCCCACAACGCTCATAGGAACCACTGTAGCACAAGTGCTACCCAGGTTGTCGCGGTACGTCAGGAGAGCTGCTCGCGGAGTTCGCGTTTGAGGACCTTGCCCGCCGCGGACACCGGGATCTCGTCCACGAAGTACAGCTCCCGCAGCCGTTTGTAGGGCAGCACCTGGGCGTTCACCGCGTCGAGCAGCGAGTCGGCGTCGAGGCCGTCGCCGGGTGCCTTCACCACGAACGCCACCGGCAGCTCGCCGACGTCGTCCCGCGGCCGTCCCACGACGGCCGCCGTGACGACACCGGGATGCGCGGCGAGCAGTTCTTCGAGTTCGCGGGGGAAGACGTTGTATCCCTTGTACAGCAGCATGTCCTTCTTGCGATCCACAATGGACAGATAGCCGTCCTCGTCGAGCACGCCGACGTCGCCCGTGTGCAGCCAGCCGTCGACGAGCGCCGCCGCCGTCTCCTCCTGGCGATGGCGGTACCCGGTCATCACCTGCGGACCGCGGACGCAGACCTCGCCCTGTTCGCCCGCCGGGAGCGGATCTTCGCCGCCTTCGGTGGAGACGATCTTGATCTCGGTGTCGGGGACGGGCAGTCCCACCGAGCCGACCTTGCGGGTGCCCGAGCGATACGCCGGGGAGGTCACCGCGGCCATCGTGACCTCGGTCAACCCGTAGCCCTCGACGATGACGGCGTCGGGGAAGCGGTCCCGCAGCGCGTTGATCATCTCGTGGCTCATCGGCGCCGCTCCGGAGCCGAGCGTGCGGATCGAGGACAGGTCCGCGGTCGCGAGCGCCGGGCAAGCCAGCAGTCCGGCGTACAACGCGGGTGCGCCGCCGATCGAGGTGACCCGCAGGCGCTCGGCGTCGGCGATGTACCGCGCCGGGTCGAAACGTTCGTGCAGGACGACGGTGGTCCCGATGAGGACGACCGCGTTGAGCGCGGCGATCGTCCCCATCGCGTGGAACCACGGTGTCACGTTCACGACGACCCCGGTGCCGTGGCGGGTCGGCCACTCGTCGGCGCTGCCCACCTGCTCGACGGTGACGTCGCCGTGCTCGTCGAGCAGCGGGCGCGCCCCGGTTTGCCCGCAGACGTACTGCAGGGTGTTCACCACGACGTTGCGGTGTGGCAGCTGGACGCCCTTCGACCGTCCGGTGGTGCCGCCGGTGTAGGCGAGGTGGGCGAGGTCGGTGTGGATGTCGATGTCCACCTCGGGCCGGGTGGCGGGGTACTCCGCGTGAAAGTCCTCGAACTCGGTTTCGCCGTCCCGGAGCGCCTCGGCGGGTGAGACGACGATGACGGAGCGGGCCGGGATGCGGTCGGCGACCGCGGCGAGCGTGCCCGAGAGCGGGCCGTAGGTGACGACCACCGCGGCCGCGCAGTCGGTCAGCTGGAAGGCCAGGTCGTCCGGCGGGAGCAGCGGGTTCGCCGGACTGAACGTGGCGCCCGACAGCAGGGTCCCGTAGTAGGCGACCGGGTAGGCCAGGCAGTTCGGCAGATGCAGCGCGACGGTGTCGCCCTTGCCGATCCCGCGTGCGATCAGCGCGTTCGCGAACCGGCAGGCCGCCTGGTAGAGGCCGGCGAAACTCAGCTCCCGCTCGCCGTGCGCGAACGCGGTGCGGGTGCCGTAGCGGCCGGCGGCCGCGGCGAGGATCGAGCCGATCGGGACGTCGGGATAGTCCAGCGAGCGGGGGAGGCCGGGCGGCGGCGCGGTGATCGGCATCACCCGACCTTAGGAAGGATGCGGCCAAGCCCACAAGGACGCATCATGTGAACGAGCGCTAACATCGGTGGATCCCAACGGTGCGGAAGAGGTGGCAGAAGTGTCTACGGTGTCCGACGGCCCCGGGCTGTACCAGCTCGCCGAGGAACACGAGGAGCTGCGGGCCGCCGTTCGCGCGCTCGCGGAGAAGGAGATCGCGCCGTACGCGGCCGAGGTCGACGAGCAGGAGCGTTATCCGATCGAGGCGTACAACGCGCTGGTGAAGTCGGGTTTCAACGCCGTGCACATCGGCGAGGCGTACGACGGCCAGGGCGCGGACGCGATCGGCGCCTGCATCGTCATCGAAGAGGTCGCGCGCGTCGACGCTTCGGCGTCGCTGATCCCGGCGGTGAACAAGCTCGGCACGCAGCCGATCATCCTGTCGGCTTCGGAGGAGCTGAAGGAGCTCGTCCTGCCGTCCATCGCTTCCGGCGAGGCGTCGGCGTCGTACGCGCTTTCGGAGCGCGAGGCCGGCTCGGACACCGCGTCGATGCGCACCCGCGCCCGGCTCGACGGCGACCACTGGGTGCTCAACGGCACGAAATGCTGGATCACCAATGCGGGTGAATCCTCCTGGTACACCGTGATGGCGGTGACCGACCCGGAGGCGGAGAAGAAGGCCAACGGCATCTCGGCTTTCGTCGTCCACAAGGACGACCCTGGCTTTTCGGTGGGCCCCAAGGAGAAGAAGCTCGGCATCAAGGGCTCGCCGACCCGCGAGATCTACTTCGAGAACTGCACGATCCCGGAGAACCGGATCATCGGCGAGCCAGGCACCGGCCTGAAGACCGCGCTGCGCACGCTCGACCACACGCGGCCCACCATCGGCGCGCAGGCGCTCGGCATCGCCCAGGGCGCGCTCGACGCCGCGGTCGCCTACGTCAAGGACCGCAAGCAGTTCGGCAAGATGATCGCGGAGTTCCAGGGCGTCCAGTTCATGCTGGCCGACATGGGCACGAAGATCGAAGCGGCCCGGAACCTCGTCTACGCCTCGGCCGCGGCGTCGGAGCGCGGCGACAAGCGCGCCGGTTTTATCGCCTCCGCGGCCAAGAAATACGCCTCGGACATCGCCATGGAGGTCACCACCGACGCCGTCCAGCTCTTCGGCGGGGCCGGCTACACGCGTGACTTCCCGGTCGAGCGCATGATGCGCGACGCGAAGATTACCCAGATCTACGAAGGCACCAACCAGATCCAGCAGCTCGTCATGGCCCGCGCCCTGCTCCGCGGCTGAGATCCCGGTCCGAAAGACCACAACCGGCTGTTTCCGTTCTGCCGAACGAAAACAGCCGGTTGGTTTTTTACGAGATGGCCACGTCTGCCGAGGACGTGGAACTAGTTGCAGTTGCCGCAGCAGCCGCAGCCCTGGCCCGTGCACTTCGAGCAGCACCCGTGCATGTTCGCTCCCTTCCCATGTGCACCCCGCGCGTTCGACGCTAAGTGACATGGTCTGGTGCGCATAACCGCTAGGTGGGTGGGTGACGGGGTGAATCACCCCACGAGTTCGCCCGCCACATAGGAACAGGAATCCGTCCCCCGCACGTACACCTGCCCCTCGGTTTCGTCGCCGATACTGCACTCGGTGACCGGATGGCCGTCGAAGCCCGAGAGCGTCACGGTGATGGTCATACCGAGCGGAATCTTGACCTTGAACGACTTCGCGCTGTGTGGGGCCAGCTCTTCGCGCCGGAGCCCGCCGGGCGCTGTCGGGTCGGTGAAAGTGATCTGCCGCGCTCCGAGCGCGCCGATGGTCACCGTGACCATCGGGATGGGTGGCGCCGGTACCCGTGCCGGGGTGGACACGACGGTCGCGGCCAGCGCGGCCAGCGGCAGGGCCATGAGTGCGGCCTGGAACAAGTTCATGTCCCAGCGGTCGAAATCGATCTCCCCGGTGTTACCGATCCGGCCAGAAGTAGGCGGACACGGGCCGCAGCTGATCTGCTCGCAGAGACCCGTTTCCGCCGTGGCTGTGGTCGGATTGGTAACGAACGGCACAGGACGGTGTCCGAATTGTCTTATGGGGCCCCGAAAGTCACGCGGTAGGCCGTTCGCTCGCGACGATGTGGTCCACGAAGCCGTATGCCAGCGCCTCTTCGGCGTCGAACCAACGGTCCCGGTCGGCGTCCGCGGTGATGCGTTCCACCGTTTGGCCGGTCTGCCGCGCGGTGATCTCCGCGATGCGCTGCTTCATCTTCCCGAAGACCTCGGCCTGGATCGCGATGTCGGTGGCCGCGCCGCCGATGCCCGCGGACGGCTGGTGCATCACGATCCTGGTGTTGGGCAACAGGAACCGCTTGCCGGGTGTGCCGGAGGACAGCAGGAACTGGCCCATGGACGCGACGAAGCCGAGACCCCAGGTCGAAACGTCCGGCTCGATCAGCCGCATCGTGTCGTAGATGGCCATGCCCGCGGACACCGAACCGCCGGGCGAGTTGATGTAGAACCTGATGTCCTTCGACGGCGCGTCGGCGGCGAGCAGCAGGAGCTGCGCGACGATCCGGTTCGCCACCTCGTCGGTGACCTCCGAGCCGAGGAAGACGACGCGGTCGCGCAGCAATTGTTCGTAAACCGAGTCGTCCAGGGAAGGGCTCGCGGTGGAGGCGCGCAGCTCGGGTGCCAAGGTGGCCGTCATCTCTTGCCTGCTCTCGATCGGTGAACGCCGGAGTGATCTTCTGCCTCCGACGATAGACAGCCGTGTCGCCGAAGACGACCTCGTTCGCTGAGAGCGTTACGTGGTAAGGATGTCGGATGGACTTCGACAGCGCGACCACCGAGATGATGGCGACGAACGAAGCGAACTGGGACGAGCGCACGCCGATCCACGTGGCGAGCCGGTTTTACGGCCTCGACGAATCCCGCGATCCCGATCAGTGGTTCCTGCCGTTCGAATGGGAGGACCTCGGGGAGCTGGCCGGCCGCGATCTCGTTCACCTGCAATGTCATCTCGGGACCGAGACGATCGCCTTCGCGCGAAAAGGAGCGCGGACGGCCGGGCTCGATTTCTCCGGCGAGGCGGTGGAAGCGGCGAAGCGTATAGCACGCGAGGCCGGGCTCGACGTCGAATACGTGCGTGCCAACGTTTATGACGCCGTCGACGCATTCGGCGGCAACCGGTTCGACATCGTCTACACCGGAAAAGGGTCGGTGTTCTACCTGCCCGATCTGACGCGCTGGGCTTCGGTGGTCGCCGGGCTGCTGCGGCCGGGCGGCCTGCTCTACGTCGTCGACTTCCATCCAGTGCTGAACGCGCTCGGCCCCGAGCCCGGGCCCGGCGAAGGGCCGGAACTGTTGCTGCGTCACGATTATCTGGAGGGGAGGGGCGCCCTCGAGCGCGACGCGACACGTACCTACACCGACGGTCCCGCGCTTCAGGACGCGACCACGATCTACGAGTGGCGGCACGGGTTCGGCGAGCTGATCACGGCGCTCGTCGGCGCCGGGTTCGCGATCACCGGCCTGCGGGAGAGCGAACTGCTGCCGTGGCCGCGCTGGGAGAACATGGTGCCCGCCGACGGCGGCTGGTGGCGGTTGCCGGATTCCGCGCCGCGCATCCCGCTGCTCTACGCCTTGAAAGCGGTCAAGGCTTAGGCGGGAAGTCCGAGTGGAAGGTACTTTCGGGCCAGGATGAGCGGACTTTCTTCCTCTGGAGGCATGTCTGTCTGTCACGGCGTGGGACAAACGTCCTTGTCGTCCAGCACGTCATGGAGGAGAAATGAAGAAGACCCGAGTGGTCCAGTCGTTCGCGGTGGCGGGCCTGGCAGCCCTTGGCCTCGTCGCCGCTTCCTCGGTCGCTTCGGCCGCGTCGGCGCACCAGGTGAGCAGCCCGGCCGGAGTGGTGCACGTCAACGGCAACGGCGACCCCGGCATGGGGGAGGGCGGTCCTGGCGGTCCGGGCTCGAACCCGGGTGACCCCGGAGCGCGGCCCTAGTCCTGGGCGGAGCCGCGGGGGGGGGGACCCCCCGGGGGTGGACGGCCCCCGGCGAGTCGGGGGGGTGGGTGGGGGGGGGGTAAATGTATTGCGGGGGCTGGAGATGACCCCGGCGCGGG
>NZ_JBHYIK010000023.1:39058-48652 GCF_042739735.1 Amycolatopsis sp. NPDC059027
GGGGGGTGCCGCCAGGGTCACCACCGAGTGGTGACCAGCTCGGCCATGTCAGAGGTGACGTAGTGTCCGGAGTAGATATTCCTTGCGGTCCAAGGGATTCGCACCGGTCCGGGGCCGGGACGGCGGCGGGCCGGGGTAGGGGCGGTACTCCTCGAACTCGCTGAGGAACACGCCTTCGCCCTGGGTGAGCCCGGGAAGCGCCTGTTCGAATTCGGCCACGCGGCTCGCCGGGATGCTGCCCCGGACGGTGCACGACGACGGTCCGACGTCCGGCTCACCGGGTACGGCACGCAGTTCGGTCAGCTTCAGCAGCGCGGCGCTGAGACAGTGCGCCGGGACCTCCAGTTCGAACCGGTTGACCGGCTCGTACACCCGGGTTCCGGCTTGTTTCACCGCTTCCATCAACACCAGCGGCGTCATCTTGCGGAAGTCTCCCGCGGCGCTGACCGGGCTGAAGTACGCCGTGCGGGTCAGCGTGACCGCGCAGTCGATCACCTCCCAGCCGTACAGGCCCTGCTGGAGCGTCTGTGCGACCGTTTCCTCGATCGCCTTGTGGAACGCCAGCGGCAGCGAGCCGAGTTCGACCGAAAGCCCGAACGTGCCGCCGGAGCCGGGTGGGCCGGGTTCGACGTGGATCCCGACTGTGGCCCAGAAGTACAACCGTTCGTCGGGGTCCATTTCCTGCACGGCGTCGCCGTGGCCGATGAGCCGTTCGACGAACAGCGTGCGGGTTTCGGCGAAGGAAACCGCGATGCCGAACTCCTCGGCCAGTGTCGACTTGACGATTTCCTTCTGCACTTCACCGTAGAGCCGCACCGAGATTTCGCCGGTGTCCGGATGACGCCGGGTGCCGATGAACGGGTCTGCCTCGGCAAGCCGTTCCAGCGCCGTGTAGAGCGCCGACGCCTGATCGGGACGCTCCGGGAGCACTACTGTTTCCAAGCTCGGCGGAGCGAAGAAGCCCCGTTCCGGCAATGCTTCGGCGGTACCGAGCTGATCGCCGATGCGGACGTCGCGGAGGCCTCGGATCCGTGCGATGTCACCGGAAACCGCCGCCGCGGCGTCCTCGCCGATCACTCGCACCGCGGACACCCGGCCGCTCAGCTCGACGAGGTTCCCGCCGCTTTCCCTGCGGTAGAAGGAAATATTCTGTCGTGCGGTGAGTGAACCGGAGCGCAGCCTGGCGTAGGCGTTTTTCTCGCCGGCGCGTCCGCGTTCGATTTTGAACACCGTCGCGCGCAGTGTTCCCTCGCCGGTACCTTCGGTGGCGGGGAAAAGCTCGCGGACGGCGGTGACCAGGTCGGCGACGCCGGAGCCCGTGATCGCCGATCCGAAGAGGACGGGATACACGTCGCCGCGGCTCGTCTGACGAGCCAGCTCGGTGTGAAAATCCGCTTCACTGAGCCGAACGTCGTCATCCACAAAGGACTCAAGAAAGGCGTCGTCGCCCTCGGCGAGCAGTTCGCCGAGTTCTTCGGCGAACGCCGGGTCATCGAGCGTACGGGGCGTGCTGACGGCGTCGGGCGTGCCGATTCCGGTGACCGTGCTCAACGTGATGACGCGCGGCGAGAGCTTTTCCCGGATGGCGCGCAGCAGATCGACGTCGTCCGCGCCCATCCGGTCGATCTTGTTGACGAAGATCAGCACGGGGATGCCGAGCCGGACGAGGGTACGCATCAGCACCCGGGTCTGCGCCTGGACGCCTTCGACGGCCGAGACGACCAGAATGGCGCCGTCGAGCACGCGAAGGGCGCGTTCGACCTCGGCGATGAAGTCCGCGTGGCCGGGCGTGTCGACGATCGTGATGCGCCGGTCGCCTGCGGTGAACGCGACCACCGCGGATTTGATGGTGATCCCGCGACGGCGTTCGAGAGCGAGCGAGTCGGTCTGGGTGTCGCCGCCGTCGACGCTGCCGAGGTGGCTGATCACGCCCGCCTCGAAGAGCAGGCGCTCGGTCAGGCTGGTCTTACCGGCGTCGACATGCGCGAGAATTCCGATGTTCAGGGTTTTCATGACGGTGCGAGGTCCTCGAAGATGCGGTGAACAGGCCGGGTCCGGGGTGAACGACGGTCTGTCGGCGCATCGGGGTTTCTCCTCGCATCGGGAACGGGTTTCCGGATACCACGGTAGCGGCAAGCGCTTGCGGGGGACAGCGAGTTACGGGGCGGTTCCTGTCGGTTTCCTGTCGATGACTCGCTGAAGTCCCGTCCCCGGCGCGCGCTGCCCTACCGTGGGCCGGGTCAGTTGAACTTTCACCGAATCGTGGAGCTGGAGTACCGCATGTTCGCACGCGTCAAGGACGTCACCCTGCTGCTGGGCAGGATCGGGATCGCGGTGGTCTTCCTCGCCCATGGCCTGCAGAAGTGGGACAACGGAATCACCGGGACGGCGAGCTTCATGGAGAAGGTCGGCATGCCGCTGCCGACCGTCGCGGCCGTTTTCGCGATCGCGGTCGAGATCCTCGGATCGATCGCGTTCATCGTCGGATTCCTGACGCCGCTCGTCGGACTCGGCTACGTCGTCGTGTCGATCGGCGCACTGCTTTCGGTGCACATCGACAACGGCCTCACCGGCCAGGGCGGCTACGAACTCGTGCTGGTCCTCGCGGTCGCCGGGCTCGCGCTCGGCTTCAACCCCGGCCGCATCTCGCTGGACCACGCGCTCTTCTGGCGTAAGCGGGAGCAGCGCCTGTCCTCCTCGAACGACGCGCTCCTGACCGCCTGACCGCAACGCCGTTAAGGCCACCTTACGGGCGTCAGACGCCCGTAAGGTGGCCTTAACGGCATTTCAGCCCAGGTCGACGGTGGTGCGCTCGGCGGCGCGGCGGTCGGCGAGCTTGGCCGGGTCGGCGTTGCTCACCTGGACGAGGTGGACGCCCGCGGCGAGCGGGACCAGCAGGCCGTCGAGAATGCCTTCCGTCCCATCCCAATCCACAGTGGACAGGGCACGATCGCTCGCGGACAGACCGATCTTCGCGGCCCGGGAACGGGACTCCGTCAGCACCTCGTCCACTGTGGACTCGCCGAGTGCGGGAGTGTCGCCGGGTACCGGGAACAGCGGGCTGAACTGGTCGCCGGCGAGCCGTGCCTCGCCGAGGTAGTCGAGCGCGCCGTCGGCGGGCGGTTCGGCCAGTCCGCGCCCCATCGGGTCCAGCGACACCACGGCCGTGGCCTCTGCCTCGGAAACGCCGTCGGGTGTCACGAACGCCACGCGTGCCCCGCCGGTCTCGGTGACCACGCGTGCCCCGCACCACCAGGCCCCGAGCAGCACGCCCACGGTCTGCCAGTGCGACGGCAGCCGCACCGCGACGGCGTCGCCCGGCTCGACGTCGAACTCCTCGACCAGCCAGTTCGCCGTTTTGGCCGCCCAGTTCGCGGTCGTCGCGACGGACAGTTCCACCCGGCTGCCCAGCGCGTCGTCGTAGTGCGTGATCAGCGGTTTCGCCTGGGACGCCAGCAGCGGGCGCAGCAGCTGTTCGGTGAGGCTCATGGGTACAGGCTATGACCACTGACCCCGTTGACACCGAGGGCTGCCGTAAGTAGTTTTGCTTACAAAACAAAACTACGGGGGTTGGAATGACCATCCTTGTCACCGGTGCACGCGGCCACGTCGGCGGGCAGGTGCTGGCTCAGCTGCTCGACGCGGGCGAAAAGGTACGCGCGGCGAGCCGCGACGCGAGCACGCTCGACGTGCCCGAGGGCGTCGAGACCGTGAGCCTCGACCTCGAGGAGTCAGACGACAGTGCGCTCGACGGCGTCCGCGCCGTGTTCCTCTACACCCGGCCGCAGGGCATCGAGAAGTTCGTCGCCGCGGCCCAGCGGGCGGGAGTGGACCACGTCGTCCAGCTGTCCTCGTCCGCGACGCTGGAACCGTTCTCGGAGAACCGGATCGCGGTCCTGCATCGCGCGGTGGAGGAAGCGCTTGCCGGGTCCGGTCTCGGGCACACCGTGCTGCATCCCGGGCATTTCGCGAGCAACACGCTCGCCTGGGCGGCCGAGCTCGCCGAGGGCGTGGTGCGCACTCCGTATCCGGACGCGCGAGTCGGTGCCATCCACGAGGCCGACATCGCCGCCGTCGCCGTGCGCGCGCTGACCACCGGCGAACACCGCGGCGCCTCGCTCGCGCTCACCGGGCCGGAAGCGCTCAGTTTCCGTGAGCAGGCAACGATTCTCGGCGACGTCCTCGATCGGCCGGTCAAGGTCGTGGAACTGTCCACGGACGAGGCGCGGGAGCGGATGCTCGGCCACGGCCTGCCCGACGGGGCCGTCGACGCGATTCTTCGTTCGTGGGCGAGCGCGCTCGACGAGCCCTCACCGGTCACGAAGACGGTCGAAGAGGTCACCGGCACCGCGCCCCGCACCTTCGCCACCTGGGTGTGGGACCACCGGGCCGAGTTCTAGGCCACGCGGTCAGTCGACGCAGCGCACGTCGTCGGCGGCGGCCACCCGCGGTGCCGCTCCCGTCGCTCCACCACCGCCGGACGGCGGGGCGGCACCACGGCCCGCCAGCTCGGCGACGAACTTCCGCACGGCCGCCGGATCGATCGCGACGATGCTCTGGCCGTCCTCGCTCGTCCCGTTCGACGTGATCACCGGGATCGTGGTGAAGGCGAGGTCGCCGGAGGCGATTCCCTTGACCTGCTGGACGAACTGCAGCAGATCGAGGCCGTCGTCGAGCACGATCGCCCGGTGCGCCGCGTCGATCAGCCCGCTCATGGTCGACGGGTTGGCCAGCGTGCCCGCGGACAGCACCTGGTGCAGCGCCGAGGTCAGGAACGCCTGCTGCCGCACGATCCGGTCGAGGTCGCCCCGAGGCAGGTTCTTCCGCTGGCGCACGAAAGAAAGCGCCTCCCCGCCGGACACCGTCTGGACGCCACGACGGAAGCTCGCGCCGGAATCCTTGTCCTCGGTCGCGTGGTTGAGGCACACCTTGACCCCGCCGAGCGCCTCGGTCAGCAGGTAGAAGCCGAGGAGGTTGACCTCGGCGTAGTGGTCGATGCGCAGCTGGGTCAGATCCTGCACGGTCTGGACCAGTACGCGGCGGCCCTCGGTGTCGGAGTCGCGCTCGATCTTCGCCTGGTCCCGCTCGCCCCGTGCTCGCTGCTCCGCCGCGAAGCGTGCCTTGGCGACGCCGTACGCGGAGTTGATTTTTCCCTTGCCCCGCCCCGGAATGTCGACCCAGGTGTCGCGCGGGATGGAGATCCCGGACGCCTTCCCGCCGTTCTTCGGGATGCGCACGACCATGATCGTGTCGGTGTTGACGCTGCCCGCCGTCGCTTCGGTGCGCAGTTCCTTCAGCACGCGCAGCGGCAGCTGGTTGCCCTGCGCGTCGGTCCGCGCGTCGCTGCCGACGAGCAGGATGTCCGTCGCGCCGTCGTCCGCGGGCGGGGCCGCGGGGTCTTCCGGCCTGCTCAGCGCGTCCGTCGTGGGGACGTTCCGCTGCAGGCGTCCCATCGTGACGTAGCCGTAGGCCGTGGCGCCGAGCGCGAGCAGCGACACCAGGCCGAGCGCGATCCGCCGGGTCAGCTTGGCCGCGCGCGGGCCACGGCGGGCCGGGACCACCGGCTCGGGCTCGGGCTCGGTCCGGGGGCGCGGAAAGGGCGACGGCTTCCAGTCACCGTCCGTGGCCGATGAGGTGTCCTCGGCGGCCACCGCGTCCTGCTCCGCATCGAGACGTGGTTCGCCATCCGGCTTGCGCTCGTCGTTGTCCACCGTGGTCACCTCCCCGTATCGTCACTGCGTCGTCCAGCCTAAGGTGCCGACGCTGTCGCCACGCTGAGTGTCGGGGATTAGGGCGTGTTTCACCACGCCCTAGTTGATGCAGGCCACTCCGCCCGCGGTGATCGGCGGCTGGGAGCTCGACGGCGGTGGGGCGGACGACGCGCTGGAGGCCGGTGTCGGCTTGCTGCTCGGGGACGGGGTGGAGCTCGCCCCGCCCGGTGCGGCGGCGCCGTGGAAGTCGCGGCCGAGCAGGACCCGGACGTGCCCGGTGGCGACGTCGGCGTCCGGCTCGGCCTGAACGCTCGAGCCCAGCGCCTGGCGGACCAGGGAGAGCCCGGTGTCGTCGGCGGGGTTGTAGCGGATCACCGTGCTGTTGCGGGCACTCAGTTTGGTGTCGTCGGAGAGCCGGAAACCCTTGTTCTGCAACAAGGTGTGCGTCTGCGGGCCGACCGCGGAAGAGCCGGAGCCGTCGAACAGTTCGACGGTCACCGCGTTCGCGCCGGGCACCGTCGCGCTCGTTGACTGGGCAGGCTTCGCGTCGGGAACGCCGTCGGAGGTCAGCCGCGCCACCTCGGCCTGCACCTGGTCCTCGTCGACGCGCAGCACGTCGGCGCCGCCGACCACCGCGTTGCCCTGGGTCGGGAGGGTGTGGAACTCGATCCGGCCGCCGGTGAGCCCGCGCATCTGCTCGGCGAACTCCATCAGGTTCCATCCGGACGAGAGCACGACCGACTTCTTGATCGCCTCGACGAGGTCGCCGAGCTTCGCCGGGTTCATCAGTGTCTTGCCCGACAACACCTTGTTCGCCAGCCCGGACAGGAACGCCTGCTGCCGCGCGATGCGGTCGAGGTCGTAGTTCGGCAGGTCGTAACGCTGCCGGACGAAGGCGAGCGCCTGCACGCCCTCGATCGTCTGGCGCCCGGCGGGCAGATCGATGCCGGACTTGGCTTCCTTGACCGCGTTGTTGAGGCAGACGTCGACGCCGCCGATGGCCTTGGTGACCTCGTAGAAGCTCGCCAGGTTGACCTCGGCGTAGCGGTCGATCATGCCCGGTTTGCCGATGAGCTTCTCGATCGTGGCGATGAGGTTCTTGCGACCGGCCACCTTGGACTTCGCGTCGATGTCCTTGAGGTCGGTGTTTCCCTGCCGCTGCAGCGTCTGGGAGGTGTCGTTGTAGGCGTACACGTACGCGCTGTTGAGCTTGTGCTTGCCGTAGCCGCCGGTGATCTCCACGAGCGAGTCGCGCGGGAAGGAGATCGCGACCGCGCGGCGCCCGTCCTGCGGGATGTGCACGAGGATCATCGTGTCGGTCTGGCGCTCGCCGTCCGAGACCCCGGCGTGCAGCATGTCGAGCACCTCGCGGGGCAGCGGGTCACCGTGATTGTCGGTGCGGCTGTCCATGCCGACCAGGAGGATGTCGACGGCGCCGTCCAGCGGCTTCGCGCGTGCCGACTGGTCGTCGAACACCGCGCTGGTGGAAAGTCCCTCGTTCGGGTCACCGATGTACTGCCAGCCGTACCAGGTCAGCCCCAGGACCACCACGGAGAGCAGGCTGAGGAAGATCTTGCCGCCACGGCGGAAGAACACCAGAACACCACGTCCGTGGTGCACCGGCACGGGTGGCGCAGGCCACTCGGTCACGCGCTTCCTCCCCGATTCGTTCCCCCAGGGCACACCCGGTGCCACCAGCACGACTCTACTGATCCTCGTGTTAGACGTCCGTAGGCTGGGTGAAGGTTGCCCCAGTCGTGACACACTGATTCCCGATCACGCGGTCGGCGCGGGTGAAAGGCGGAGTAAATGCGGGTTCTCGTGACCGGTGGCGCGGGTTTCATCGGTTCGAACTACGTGCGCCGGGTGCTCGGCGGTGCCTATCCCACGCTGGCCGACGCCGAGGTCGTCGTGCTGGACAAACTCACCTACGCGGGGAACAAGGCGAACCTGGCGCCGGTCTCCGGCGATCCCCGGCTGCGGTTCGTGACCGGCGACATCTGCGATGCGGTGCTGGTGCGCGAGCTGATGCTCGGGGTGGACCTGGTGGTGCACTTCGCCGCCGAGTCCCATGTGGACCGTTCGATTCTCGGTGCCGCGGATTTCGTGCTGGCCAACGTGCTCGGCACGCAGACGTTGCTGCAGGCGGCTTCCGAGGCCGGCGTCGGGAAGTTCGTGCACATCTCGACCGACGAGGTGTACGGCTCGATCGACGAAGGATCGTGGTCGGAGGATCATGCGCTGGAGCCGAACTCGCCGTACTCGGCGTCCAAGGCGTCGTCGGACCTCATGGCGCGCGCGTTCTCCCGCACGCACGGGTTGCCGGTGTGCATCACCCGGTGCTCCAACAACTACGGTCCGTACCAATTCCCGGAGAAGGTCATCCCGTTGTTCGTCACCAATCTGCTCGACGGGCTGAAGGTGCCGCTCTACGGTGACGGGCTGAACGTGCGTGACTGGCTGCATGTGGACGATCACTGCCAGGGCATCCAGCTGGTCGCCGATCGCGGGCGCGCGGGGGAGATCTACAACATCGGCGGCGGCACGGAACTGACCAACCGCGAGCTGACCGGACGGCTGCTGGACGCGCTGGGCGCCGGCTGGGACAGCGTCGAGCCGGTCGAGGACCGCAAGGGCCACGACCGCCGGTACTCGGTGGACATCACCAAGATCAGGACCGAGCTGGGCTACGCGCCGCGAATGTCCTTCGAGGACGGTCTCGCTGATACGGTGCGCTGGTACGCGGACAACAGGGCGTGGTGGGAACCGTTGAAGGGCCGCGCCGCGCTGGCGAAATAAGGGGACGGTGTGTGACTGGAGGGCTGCTCCTGCTGGTGCCCGGGGGATCCGGGCAGCTCGGACGTGACCTGGCGGCGCTCGCCTCGTCCCGGCCCGATGTCGAGGCGATCACGCCCTCGTCGGCCGAGCTGGACATGACCCGGGCCGGAGACGTCGTCTCGGCCGTCGGAGCACTGGCGGAACGTGCCTCGGCTTCCGGCGCGTCACCGGTGGTGGTCAACGCCGCGGCGTACACCGCGGTCGACGCTGCGGAAACCGACGAGGCCCGCGCGTTCGCGGTCAATGTGGACGGTCCGCGGGTGCTCGCCGCGGCGTGCACGTCCCGCCGGGTACCGCTTGTCCACGTCTCGACCGACTACGTGTTCCCAGGGGATGCCTCTTCACCGTACGAAGTGGACGATCCGCTCGGCCCGCACAGCGCCTACGGCCGCACGAAGGCCGCCGGAGAGGACGCGGTGCTCGGCTCGGGTGCGTCGGCGTGGATCGTGCGGACGTCGTGGGTGTACGGGAAGTCCGGCAACAACTTCGTGAAAACGATGGCGCGCTTGGAAAAAGAGCGGGACACGGTGTCCGTTGTGGACGATCAGACCGGATCGCCGACGTGGTCGGCAGATCTCGCTTCCGGCTTGGTGGAGCTGGCCGGGCGCATCGCTGCGGACGCCGGTCCTCCGGGACGCGTGCTGCACTGCACCGGTGGTGGCTCGACGACCTGGTACGGCTTCGCGCAGGCCGTTTTCGCCGGGCTGGGCGCGGATCCCGCACGGGTGCTGCCCTGCACGACGGCCGACTTCCCGCGCCCCGCGCCGCGGCCGGCGTATTCGGTGCTGTCCAACGCTTCCTGGCGGGATGCCGGGCTGACGCCGCTGCGGTCGTGGCAGGACGCCTTGACGGCTTACTTCGCCGCTGCCTGATTCCTGGGTTGCACCCGTGCCCCCGGTTTCTCCGGTGGCTGCTGGGGTTCAGGTGTCCCCGAACGGTGCGTAGGGGACGCTGTATGTGGGGGTGGGGGGGGTCGTGTGGCTGAAGGGGTGCGTAAGCACGGGGAACGCGCAGATATAGGCCGTGCGCCCCCCGCGAGCGCCCC
>NZ_JBHYIK010000023.1:48662-119777 GCF_042739735.1 Amycolatopsis sp. NPDC059027
ACGGGGGGTTGGGGATGTGTTAGGCACCGTTTGGGGGCTGTTTTTGCACTGAAGGCGTCCTTCAGCACGGCCAACGCACTGAAAGCGTCCTTCCGCACCCGGCTCGCCCCGAACCCGACGGCGCCGTTCAGCGTTCCCGCGGAGCTGGGCACTACCGGCATCGTAGAAGCACCGTCTGCGAGGCTCCACCCTTCCGTGAATGCCACATTGAGGGATTCAGAGTCTCTCGATGTGGCATTCACGGACTCGTGCGCCCTTCGGGACCTCGGCTTTCGTGGTTGTCCCCAGCCAAGCGCGATTGTGGACAACTTCCCGTCCCGCACCGCCGACGGCCCGTTTTCGTCGTACCTCCGCGATAGACTGGCCCAGGGCCGTCCCCCGGAGAGGGTGGGGGATACCCCTGGTAATACGTGACCTCAGGGGGAATCGGGTCACTGGGAGCGGTCGGGTCGAGCGGCGGAAACCGCGGGGATCAGCCGGAGACGGCGCGGCGGTAGGCCTCGACGGTGCGTTCGGCGCAGGTGCGCCAGGTGAAGCCCGCGGCGTGGGTGCGGCGGGCGGCGGAGGTGGCGACGGCGTGCGGGTCGATGACCGCGGTGCGCAGGGCGGCGGCCAGGCCCTCGACGTCGTCGTAGGGGACGAGGCTGGCGCAGTCGCCCGCGACCTCGCGCAGGGCGGGGATGTCGGTGCAGACGACGGGGACGTCCGACGCCATGGCTTCGAGGACGGGCAGGCCGAAGCCCTCGTCACGCGAGGGCAGCACGAGTGCCGAGGCGCCGGCCACGACCCGCCGGAGGTCCACATCGGACAGATAGCCGAGGTGCTGCGACCGCTCCGCGTGCGGGAACGGGCCGGGGCCGGCGAACACCAGCGGTGGCAGGTCAGGCGTCGTGGCGTGGGCGCGCACGAGCCAGTCGAGACCCTTGCGCGGCCCCGCGGCACCGGCGAACAGCAGGTACTGCTCCGGCAGGCCCAGCTCCGCGCGCTGCTCGTCCGTCGGTGGCCGGGCGGTGAACCAGGCCGGGTTCACGCCCAGCGGGGTCACCACGATCTTGTCCCGGTCGACGTCCAGCCGTTCGGCCACTGCGTCGGCGACGGCGGCTGTCGGGGTGCAGATGACGTCGGCTCGCCTGGCGCCGCGTCGCACCAGCCGGGGCAGGTCCTGGTCGCTGGGCCTCAGCTCCGCTGGATTGTCCAAAAAGGCCAGATCGTGGATGGTCAGCACGCCCGCGGCCCGCACTCGGCCCGGTAGCACGAAATTCGTCCCGTGCACGACGTCGGCCAGTCCCGCGAACAGTTCCACCGGCGGGAATTCTCCGTGCAGCCAGGCCTTGCGCAGCAGCCGCGCGGCCACCGGCATGCCCCGCGCCCGCGCGCCGTGCGGCAGGACGTGCCGCAGCCGCCGCCAGCCGCGTAACGTGAAGGCCACCGCGCGTGTGTCCACTTCGGACATCGAGGCCAGCTCCTCGCTCAGCGCCGCGGTGTACCGGCCGATGCCGGTCCTGGTGCCGAGCAGGGGAGTGCCGTCCAGCAGCACACGCAACGGTCGATCAGCCACGGCGCAACCGCTGCCTGGCGATCTTGAGGACCCGGCCGCCCGCCCGTCGCGCGAGCTCGCCCATGCCGCCGTCGTTGAGGTACTCCCGGACGAGCGCGACGTCGCGGCGCACCATTTCCTTGCCCCGCACGGGTTTCGTGGTCACGAGATCCGCCGATCCCGCCAGCCGGTCGGCGGCGGGGCGCGGATCCCGGCAGAACTCGACGAGCGGTTTCAACGCCTCGGGCCAGGCGAACCGCTGGGCGACCCCGGCGATCCGCTCGACGCATCCGGCGGCGAACTCCTCGTCGTACAACGCCTTTTCCAGTGCGTCGGCCAGCGCGTCGGCGTCCTCGGCGGGGACCACGACACCGAGGCGTTCGGCGCGGACGAGATCGGCGAAGGAGTCACCGTCGGTCGTGACGATCGGCAGCCCGGCCCACAGGTAGTCCAGCACGCGGGTGCGGAAGGCGAAGGTCGTCTCGACGTGCTCGAAGTGCGTGGTGACCCCGCAGTTCGCGTCGAGCAGCCAGTTCTGCCGCTCGCCGTAGGGCACCCACTGCTCGTTGAAGTAGACGTGTTTCCCGGTCAGCCCCAGCGAATCCGCCAGCCGGACGGTCCGCGCGCCGATGTCCATCTCGGCGACTTCGGGGTTCGGATGCTTCATCCCGAGGAACACGAGCCGGACGTCGGCGCGGCGCCGCCGCAGCTTCTCGACCGCGCGGACCAGGGTCAGCGGGTCGAACCAGCTGTACACACCACCGGCCCAGAGCACCACGTGGTCGGTCGCCCCGATGCCGAGCGCGGAACGCAGTCCCGGTCCGGTACGGGCCGGTGCCTCCGGCGACAGTCCAAAAGGGACGACCGCGAGCAATGACTGCGTCGTCGGATCGGCGTCGTAGAGCCGGGGCGAGAGCCTGCCGAGCGCGGCGAGGTGACCCAGCCAGAAATGACGCTGACGTTCCGACGCGCACAGGAAGAAATCGCCGCGTTCGAGCTGCGCGTCGAGCACCTTCGTGACTCCGGCGAGGTCCGCCGCGCGCTTGTCGTCGGCTATTCCCTTGCCCTGTTCCAGCAACTCCAGGTGCATCGGGTCGTACAGGTCGGCGACGACGATCTTGCTCGCGTACTGCTTTTTCAGCGACGGCGCGAGTTCGAGCACGTGCCCCTGCAGGATCACGATGTCGGCCTCGGCGATCGGCGCGTCCAGATCGTGCCGCTTGCCCGCGCTGACGCGGAACGGCGCGGGCGGCGGCGACACGTGCGGGTTCGTCGTGACGAGGTGGACGTCGTGCTCGCTCGCCAGGGTCGCGGCGATGTTCCAGGCCCGGATCGCCGGGCCCGCCATCCGCTCGGTGAGCGCGTCGCCGGTGATCACCAGGATCTTCCGGCGCTGCCCGAACGCGGCCTCGATGCCGAAGGCCTCGACGAGGATGTCATGCGCGGCGAGGTAACGCGGCAGCGGATACGCGGGCTCCAAAGCCTTGCGCAGCAAGGGAAGCAGATCGGCGTCGGTGCGCACGCGCGCGGCCTGCTCGACCGCGCGTGACTCCGCCAGCGACGGCAGCAGTTCGACGAACTGGTCGATCGCCAGCATTCCGGCGAGCGTCGTGCGCGGGATCGCTACGTCGCCGGTTTCGGCGGGCCCGACTCCGCGTTCGAGGTCGAGCTGGGTCGCGTCGAGATCGCCACGTGCCGTCGCCCGGCGGACCGCCAGCGCGAGCGCCGCGGGCAGCGCCTTCGCCAGCGACTCGTCGGAAAGGTTCTTGTACAGCGCGGCGAGTGCGTTGCGCTCCAACAGGAACGTCTCGCGGCCGGAGTCCGGGGCGTCCACCGCCGCCATCGTCGCGTGGTGCCGGTGGTAGGTCAGCGATTCCGGGACGTACCGGACGCGCCAGCCACGCAGGTTCAGCCGCCAGCCGAGGTCGACGTCCTCGTAGAACATGAAGAACCGCTCGTCGAACCCGCCGAGTTCGGCGAACACCGAAGCGCGGACGAACATCGCGGAGCCGGTGCCGAACAGCACGTCCTTCGCGACGTCGTGTTCGGCCGACGGGACGGCCGACAGCGGGCTGCCAGCGTGGCGCTTGTAGCCCATGCCGAACCAGGTGAGCCCGGCGTCGACGAAGTCGGTGCCGGTGCCGTCCCAGTCCAGGACCTTGCTGGCCACCGCGGCGACCCTCGGCTGGGCCCGGAGTTCGGCGACCGCGGCCGAGACCCAGCCGGGTGCGGGCCGGGCGTCGTTGTTGAGGAAGCCGAGGATCGTGCCGTTCGCGTGCCGCGCGCCGAGATTGCAGCCGCCCGCGAAGCCGCTGTTGACCGGCGATTCCACCAGCGTCACGCCGGGGACAGCCGCTTTGATGCGCGCGAGGTCGTCTCCGCCGGACGCGTTGTCGACGCAGATCAGCTCGGTTTCGGGTCCGTCCGAGGTACGTTTTCCCGCCGAGGACGCATCAGCGCAGTCGAGGTCCGAGGCGAGCGAGCGCAGGCACGTGATGGTGTCGTCCGCGCCGCGGTAGTTCACCACGATCACCGAGACGAGCGGTTGCGGGTCCCCTTGCGCCAAAGCCTGCTCCTGTCCTCGGGATTACGCAGATATTAGTGGCCCGCCCACGCCTCCCAGACCGCCCCTCGGCCGAGAGCGCTACGTCGCGTGATCATTCGGCGTGCGAACAATGCCGCCGGTAGCCGGAGGGCGACCTCTGCGAGTATCCGGCAGCGCAGGCCGAACCGGAAGTTCGGCGCGTCCGGTTTGCCCGATCGCAGTGGCAGCACGGCGGTGAGCAGCGCGAACCGGGCGAGCTGCCGCAGCGCGACGCCGCCGGGGGCGCAGCGCAGCAGGGTGAGCAGGCGGTTACGTTCGTTCCACCGGTGGAATTGCGGGCTACCCGGACGGGTGCTCGCCCCGTGCCGATGGCGCACGGCGGCCTCCGGCGCTCCGACGACGTCCCAGCCCGCCAGGCGCAGCCGCCACGCGGTGTCGGTGTCCTCGTAGTAGCAGAAGAACGACGCCGGTATACCGCCGACCGTACGCAGTGGACCGGTCCGGATCAGGGCCGCGCCGCCACAGAAGCCGAACACCTCGTCGGCGGGTTCGGGCAGGTCGGCGCCGTGGCCGTCGGCGGTGAGCCGGACGCCCGCCGACTGCGTCGAACCGTCCTCGAGGTCGAGCCGGGACGCGGCCGCGGCGGCGAGCGGCGCCGCGTCAAGGGTGTCCTCCAAAGTGGCCAGCCAGCCGGGCGCGGGTTCGGCGTCGTCGTTCAGCCAGGCCATGAGCGGGGTGTCGACCCGGCGCAGCGCCGTGGCCATCGCGCCGGCGTACCCGGTGTTGCGCGGCAGCCGCAGCACCTGGGGGGTGGACGGATGCGCCGCGAGCAGGGCGGCGGTGCCGTCGTCGGAGGCGTTGTCCACCACCAGCGTCCGATGTGGACGGGTCTGGGCGGCGAGCGCGTCGAGGCACGCGGTGACGTGCCCGGCACCCCGCCAGGTCACAACCACCACGGTGGTGGCGGGCTCGGGGGTCACCCGGGAGAGAATAGGCCCCGTGCCCCGACTGGTCGTCCTCGCCGAGCAACTGCTCGCCCCGGTGCCGGGTGGTACCGGCCGGTACACCGCGGAGCTGATGCTCGCGCTGGCCCGCACGGCGCCGCCTGGCTGGACGGTGTCCAGCGTGGTGGCGCGTCACCACGACGTCGAGGCCGCCGTTGTCGAGGGTGTCGAAGGTCCCCGGGTGCTGCGGATTCCGCCGCGCGCCCTGGTCGCGGCGTGGCAGCTGGGCCTGCCGTGGTGGCCGGGTGGCGACGCCGTGCACGCGCCGACGCCGCTCGCGCCGCCGCGCGTGCCCGCGGGCAAGACGCTGACGGTGACCGTGCACGACACCGTCCCGTGGACGCATCCGGAGACGCTCACCAGCCGGGGTGTCAGCTGGCACCGGTCGATGATCTCCCGCGCGGCACGGCGCGCGTCCGGTCTGGTGGTGCCGACCAGGGCGGTCGCGGACGAGCTCGCCGTGCTGATCGACGTCGACGTGCCGGTGAAGGTCATCCCGCACGGCGTGCGGATCCCGGCAGGGGACGCCGACGTCGAAGTGCCGGAGCGGTACGTGCTCGCGGTCGGGACCATCGAGCCGCGCAAGGGCATCGACGTGCTGATCGAGGCCGTCGCCGACCTCGAGGGCGTCTCGCTCGTGGTGGCCGGGCAGCAGGGCTGGGGCGGGGTCGACCCGGTGCGGCTGGCGAAGGACCACGGGCTGCCCGAGGAGCGGTTCCGGCTGCTCGGCCGGGTGAGCGACGCCGAGCTGGCGACTGTGCTGCGCGGGGCGGAGGCGCTGGCTGTGCCGAGTCTCACGGAGGGGTTCGGACTGCCGCTGCTGGAGGCGATGGCGGCCGGGGTGCCGGTGGTGCACACCGACGTCCCGGCGCTGGCCGAGGTGGCGGGCGGTGCCGGGCTGATGGTGCCGCGCGGCGACGTCGGGGCGCTCACGCTGGGGTTGCGCGAGGTGCTGGGGTCGGCGCAGCGTGCGGCCGAGCTGAGCACGCGGGGCAAGGAACGGGCGCGGGCGTTCACCTGGCGGGCCGCCGCCGAGGCCGTGTGGGCGATGCATCGCCGCAACCGGGATTGACACATCGGGGTGCCGGTGTCCCGCATTTCCCGGTTCTTGTCCGGGCGGGTGGGCTGCGGCTTTACTCTGCTCTGGTGACCGGTGATCCCCGTGTGCTGATCGACGCGACCGCGGTCCCTGCGGACCGGGGCGGTGTCGGACGTTACGTGGACTCCCTGGTGCAGGCGCTGGACCAGGACGGGGCGCGGCTCACCGTGGTGTGCCAGCCCCGGGATCTCGCGCTCTACGGCCGTCTCGCGCCGGGCGCCCGCATCGTTCCCGCGTCGCCTTCGACGTCGACGCGGACAGCGCGGCTCACCTGGGAGCAGGCGACATTGCCGCGCCTGACCCGCCGCCTCGCCGTCGACGTCGTGCACTCGCCGCACTACACGATGCCGCTGGCGGGCACGGCCGCGTCCGTGGTGACCCTGCACGACGCGACGTTCTTCACCGACGCGGTGCTGCACTCCTCGGTGAAGGCGCGGTTCTTCCGCGCGTGGACGTCGACCGCGTTGCGGCGGGCGACGGTGTGCGTGGTGCCGAGCGTGGCCACCGCGACCGAACTGGCGCGGGTGAGCCCGGTACGGCGGGCGGAGCTGGAGATCATCCACCACGGCGTCGACACCGACCGGTTCCATCCGCCCTCGCCCGAGGAGGTCGAGGCGGCCCGCGCGGCCGTCGGGATCGGGCGGACGCCGTACGTGGCGTTCCTGGGCGCGCTCGAGCCGCGGAAGAACGTGCCCGCGCTGATCCGCGGCTTCGCCCGCGCGGTCGCGGGCCGCCCGGACGCGCCCGCCCTGGTGCTGGCGGGTCAGCCGGGCTGGGACACGCAGGTGGAGCGCGCGCTCGACGCCGTCCCGCACCGGCTGCGGGTCATCCGCGCCGGTTACCTGCCGTTCGGCACGCTGGCCGGGTTCCTCGGCGGTGCCGAGCTGGTGGCGTATCCGAGCCTGGGGGAGGGGTTCGGGCTGCCGGTGCTGGAGGCGATGGCGTGCGGCGCGTGTGTCCTGACGACCCGGCGGCTGTCACTGCCCGAGGTCGGGGGCGACGCGGTGGCGTACTGCGGTGTCGGCGCCGGGGATGTCGCCGCGGCGATCACGGACCTCCTGGCGGATCCGTCGCGGCGGTCGGAGCTGGCGGACGCGGCGCAGAAGCGGGCGAAGGAGTTCTCCTGGGCGACGACCGCGGAGCGGCATCGGGAGGCCTATGCCAAGGCCTGGTCCCGCCACCACCGCATGTCCTGAATGTGGAACTCGGCATCGTGAACGTGGCACTCGCCGCAATCACGCTCGGTAGGGCAGCGATATCGCGTTCGGTGACGCGTGGACAATGGCCGGGTGACTGAGCACCCCAGCTACGGCGACGGGCTCGCCGTCGTGACCGTGACGTACTTTCCCGGTGAGACGCTCGAGCGGTTCCTCGACACGCTCAAGAAGGCCACCGATCGCGATGTCCAGGTGGTCGTGGCCGACAACGCCTCCACGGACGGTGCCCCGGAACGGGCGGCCGAGCGGGAGAACGTGCATCTGCTCAGCATCGGCGAGAACGTCGGGTACGGCACCGCCGCCAACCGCGGGGTCGCCGAGCTGGACGACAGCTACGGCTGGGTCGTCGTGGTGAATCCCGATCTCGAATGGGAGCCGGGTTCGCTCGACAAGCTGCTGGAGGTCGCGAAGCGCTGGCCGCGGGGCGGTTCGTTCGGGCCGCTCATCCATGATCAGGACGGCACCGTCTATCCCTCGGCGCGGCTGCTGCCGTCGTTCGGGCGCGGCATCGGGCACGCGGTGTTCGGCAAGGTGTGGCCGGGCAATCCGTGGACGCGCGCGTATCGCCAGGAGCGGGCGCCGGTCGAGCGGGTCGCGGGCTGGCTTTCCGGTTCGTGCCAGCTTTTCCGCCGGGAGGCGTTCGACTCGGTCGGCGGTTTCGACACGCGTTACTTCATGTACTTCGAGGACGTCGATCTCGGCGACCGGCTCGCCAAGGCTGGCTGGCTCAACGTGTACGCGCCGTCGGCGGGTGTCATGCACATCGGCGGGCACGCGACGTCACAGGCGTCGGCGAAAATGCTGCGTGCGCACCACGAAAGCGCGTATCGCTATCTCGCCGACCGCCACCGCGGGCTGCGCTGGAAGCCGGTGCTGGCCGCGATCAAGCTCGGCCTGACGCTGCGGTTGAAGCTGGAGACCCGGAAGGGCTAGATACCGTCGAGGCGGCGCGAGAGGTTGGAGCGGCCACTGGTCTGCTTGATCGTGGGGATCAGCCCGCCGACCTCTTCGCCGCTCGACGGCTGCTGCTCGGGGACCGGCTGGTCCTTGAGCGGGCTCGCGATCGGCTTCGCCTGGGGGCGCGGCGTCAACGGTGTGGTCGCCTGGTGGTGATTGCCGGGGACGTCCAGCCGCGTCGTCGGCGCGGACGTCGCCAGCGGGTGATCGTTCTCCTCGATCAGCGACGCGGGCAGCTGGGTCGTGGTGTCCGGATCGTGGCCACGGTCGATTTCGGTCACCAGCGAACGCGGAATCTGCTGGGTGTTGGCCGAGTCCATGGGCGAGGTCGCCTTGTCCGGCGTCACGACGAAGGCTCCACGCGCGCGTGCTCGTGCGAGCAAGGCGTCCGCCCGTTCCCGGGGGTCCATCCCCTCGGCCTCCCGACTGACCCGGGGCCCTCTGGGGAAAGGCCCACCTGTTTCCTGTCTAGGGTAGGCCCTCGGGGCGTCCGCCGTCAGGGTTTCCCGCGGCTTGTCGCCAGGCGGCGCGTGATACAAGAGGGAGTGGTGAGGTGACGACCGAGGTCGAAGCCACGTCGGGGGCCGGCACGGGCATCGACGCTGTCGTGCTGGTCGGGGGAAAGGGCACCCGGCTGCGCCCGCTCACCCTGTCGGCGCCGAAACCGATGCTGCCGACCGCGGGGACGCCGTACCTGAATCACCTGTTTTCCCGGATCCGCGAGGCCGGGATCAGGCATGTCGTGCTCGGGACTTCGTATCGGGCCGAAGTGTTCGAGGAGTACTTCGGCGACGGTTCCGCGCACGGCCTGGAGCTCGAGTACGTCGTCGAAGACGAGCCGCTGGACACCGCGGGCGCGATCCGCAACGTCTACGACCGGTTGCGCGCCGAGCACGTGATCGTCTTCAACGGGGACATCCTGTCCGGCGCCGATCTGCGTGCGCAGCTGCGCACGCACCGGGAATCCGGCGCCGACGTGACACTGCACCTGCAACGTGTCCCGGATCCGAGCCGCTTCGGCTCGGTGCCCACCGACGAGCATGGCCGCGTCCGGGCTTTTCTGGAGAAGACGCCGAATCCGCCGACCGACCAGATCAACGCCGGGTGCTACGTCTTCCGGCGTTCGGTGATCGAGTCGATCCCGGCCGGGCGGCGGGTGTCGGTCGAACGGGAGACGTTCCCCGGGCTGCTGGCCGACGGCGCGCATCTGCACGGTTTCGTCGACGCCTCCTACTGGCTGGACGTCGGCACGCCGGAGGCTTTCGTCCGCGGTTCCTCGGACCTGGTGCGCGGGGTGGCGCCGACGTCCGCACTGCCCGGCTCGGTCGGGGAGTCGTTGGTGCTCGACGGCGCTTCGGTGGCCGGGGGCGCGACGGTGTCCGGTGGTTCCACGATCGGCGCGAAGGCCGTGGTGGCCGAGGGCGCGACGGTGTCCGGTTCGGTCCTGTTCGACGGCGCGATCGTCGGTGAGGGCGCGGTGGTCGAGGATTCCGTGCTCGGCCGCGGGGCGAGGGTCGGCGCGGGAGCCGTGCTGCGCGGTGTGGTGCTGGGTGACGGCGCCGTCGTCGGTGCGCGGTGCGAGCTGTTGCACGGCGCGCGGGTCTGGCCGGACGTCACGCTGCCGGACGGCGGCGTGCGGTTCTCGAGCGACGCGTAGGCCTTCGTGTTCTGGCGTCCGACGTTCGAGGTGGAGCTGGGCCGGGTCCTGGCTCCGCTGCGGCGTGGGCGCGGTTCGTTGAACATCCTGACCGACGAACGGGGTGTCGTCTGGTACGCCGCGAACACCGCGGACGGGCCCGGCACGCTGGCGCTGCGCCGACGTGCCGACGGGATCGAGGCCGAGGCGTGGGGACCGGGAGCGGATCGGCTGCTCGACGGCGTCCCGGCGCTGTTGGGCGCGAACGACGACGACACCGGGTTCGTCGCGCACCACGAAGTCGTCGCGCGGGCACGGCTGCGCTCGCCGGGGCTGCGGCTCGGCGCGACGGGGCAGGTGTGGGACTGGCTCGTGCTCGCGGTGCTGGAGCAGAAGGTCGCGGGCAAGGAGGCGATCCGGTCGTGGGCCGAGCTGTGCCGGTGGTTCGGGGAGCGGGCGCCGGGGCCGGGCCCGGACCGGCTGCGGGTGCCGCCGACGCCGGCCGCGCTCCGGTCCCTGGTGGACTGGAAGTGGCATCGCGCCGGGGTGGACCTGAAACGGCGGACCACGCTGCTGAACGCCGCCCGCGTCGCGCACCGGCTGGAGCGGGCGGTGGAACTGGGCGGGGCCGAGGGCAGGGCACTGCTGCGGCTCGTGCCGGGGATCGGGGTGTGGACGGCGGCCGAGATCGCGCAGCGTGCCTGGGGTGACCCGGACGCGGTGAGTTTCGGCGATTACAACATCCCGTCGATGGTCGGCCATGCCCTGCTCGGCAGGAAACTCGACGATGCCGGGCTGGCGGAGGTCCTCGCGCCCTATGCGCCGCAACGGCAGCGCGCGATCCGCTACCTCGAGGCCGCCGGGATCTCACGACCACGCTTCGGCCCACGTCTTGCCCTACGCGACTACCGCGCCATGTAACTACCAGGCCCCCTTTCGCCCGGGGACGCGCCGTTAAGGCCACCTTACGGGCGTCAGACGCCCATAAGGTGGCCTTAACGGCATGGGAAGCCGCGGGTGGGCGAGGGACGCTTTCAGTGCGGTGGGCTCGCGCGTGGAGTGTGCTCGGGGCCGATTTCGTCGGACCCCGCTCGTAAGCTGTTTGGTAGGGGCGCTCAGGGTGTCCTGAATCTTCCGTTCATTCCTTCAGCGGACGGTCGGTGCTCAGGACGGCGCCTGCGGTGGCTGGCCTGGCGCGGGCGGCCGGCCCGGCTGCTGTGGCGGCTCGCCGGGATCTTGCGCCGCCGGTTCGGACGGCGTCGCTGATTCGGATGGCGGCGCCGGTTCGGATGGCGGCGTTGGATCGGACGGCGGGGCGTCAGGAGGCGGATAGCCGGGAGACGGGTATCCGGGCGCCTGGCCGGGCTGGGGCGGGTATCCCGGTGGGTAAGGCGGATAGCCCTGCGGCTGTCCCGGTGGGTAACCCTGTGGTTGCCCCGGTGGCGCGTAGCCGGACGGTGAATATCCGGACGGCGGGTAGCCCGGCTGCTGCGGCGGATAGCCGGGCGGCGGGCCGGGGTGGGACTTCCGCGTCGCGAGGACTATCGCCACCACGACGACGGCGACCACCAGCAGGATTCCCAAGACGATCAGCAACAGAAGCAACGGCGTGAGCGTCGACTCGGCCTCGGCGGCCAGCGTTGAGGTCACTGGGCGAATCCGTCCGGGATGCCGCGCGGCACGACGACGCTGACGGAGCTTTCGGCCAGCGCCGCGGACACGATGGCGATCGCTTCTTCCTTGCCCAGCCCCAGTTTGTGCACGGCCGCGGCATAGCGTGCGGCGGCCTGCTGGGCACGGTGCCGGTTCTGGTCGCCGGAGGCGCCGACGAAGCTTCCCGCCCGTCCGCGCGTTTCGATCAGCCCGGCCTCCTCCAGTTCCCGATAGGCCCGGGCGATGGTGTTGGGGGCGATCCCGAGGTCGGCGGCGAGCCGCCGCACCGTGGGGAGCTTGGTACCGACGGGCAGCGTCCGGTCGTTGATCTGGGTCGCCAGAGCCGAGCGGACCTGCTCGTACGGCGGCACCGGCGACGTGCTGTCCACACTGAGGAGCATTCAGACCGCCTCGAAGATGTCGATGGGTGTGGAGATCATGACGGTTGGGGCAGCCCGTAGTTGCCCGGGGGCAGCGAACGATGGCGACGGCGCTGCCTCAGCAACATCGTGACGAACATGGCGCCGACGCTGAGCACCATGTAGGCCAGTACGTACGGCGCGAACGGCGGTGGCAGGGGACTGTGGCTGGTGAGGTCGTTCAGCGGCGGGATGGCGAACACCGGGATCACGTAGTTGTCGGCGTCCCGGATCCGCAGCTGGTCGTCGACGGCGAGTGAGGCGTCGTTCTCCGCCACCGCCGGAGCGCGCAGGACGCTGGTGAGCGCGATGCCCGAACTGACTGCCGCGACGCCCAGCAGCGCGAGCCAGGCCCAGCCGTAGGCGGGTGACCCCGACGTCAGCGCCACCGCCAGCGCGAGCCCCGCACCGCCACCGAAGGTGAACACCACCGAAGCGGCGAACCAGCCACCGAGCAGCCTCAGGCGGGACGCGGATTCGACTCTGGTGACCCGGCACGCCAATCGGGCGGCGATCTGCCGGTCCCGGTGCCGCTGCTCGTACCAGACCGTGAGCTGGATCGTGGCCACCACGACGAAGATGTACGAGCCCCCGGGGAGCTGCTTCCCCACGCCGGGCAGGTACCGCAGGCCGAAGAGCACGGCGGAACCGAGAATCGCGACGCCGAGCGCAACGAGACAGGTCCGGGTCCGGAGACGCGGCGCGAACCGCATGCCGAGCCGGACGCACAGCAACCGGGTCGGCACGACGAGCCGGACGCCGCGCTGCGCCAGCCAGGTCAGCGCGGCCTGGATCTCCTTGGGTGTGGGCTCCAGCGGCTCGGCGGCCGCCGGAGGACTCCCCGACGCCGCGGCCGTCACGCCGCCTCCCCCTGTGTATGACATCCCGACCCCCTCGTTTGTAGCAAGCCTTGCGCCACTAGGTTGACACAATGCTC
Organism: Amycolatopsis sp. NPDC059027; assembly: GCF_042739735.1. NCBI lineage: Bacteria > Bacillati > Actinomycetota > Actinomycetes > Pseudonocardiales > Pseudonocardiaceae > Amycolatopsis > Amycolatopsis sp. NPDC059027. The sequence continues at coordinate 61,667 of NZ_JBHYIK010000023.1, forward strand.
AATACAAAGTCAAGCAGGCTGGTCACCATCCCTGCGGTGGCTGCTGACCCTGCGGCGGATACCCGGGTGGCAGCGGCTGACCGCCGGTCGCGGGGTAGGGCCCGGGAGCGCCGTAGGGAGCACCCTGCGGCTGCATACCCGGCTGGGGCGCACCCGGCTGAGGCGCGCCGGGCTGCGGCGGCACCGGCTGGCCGAACCCGCCCTGCGGCGAAGGTGGCCCGGCCTGGCCGAAGCCCGGCTGCGGCTGCCCGAAGCCGCCGGGAGGCTGCTGCCCGAACCCGGCCTGCGGCGGCTGCTGGCCGAAGCCCTGCTGCGGGCCCATCGGCGGAGGCGGCGGGAAATTGCCCTGCTGGCCCTGGTTCATGTTCTGCTCGCGCCGCATCTTGCTGACCCGCACCGCGACCACGATGACGAAGATGATGATCGCGAGGACTAACAGTCCCAGCACGATCCAGCCGACGACGCCGTCACCGCCGCCGCTGTGGTGAATGTGGACCCGGTCCTGGAACTGCGTAGGCATGGTGGCGCCCCCTTTCCGCACCGGTGAGCCTAGTGCCCCGCGCCGTCCGGGATGGCCGCTTTCACCAGGTCGGCGAGATCTTCCGAACCCGGGGGCAGCGCGTCGGCCGGCCACCAGCGCAGGTCGTCCGATTCGGCGCTGCGCACCGGCTCGGCCCCGCGCGGTGCCCGCACCGTGAACCGGACGTCGAAGTGCCGCGTCGGCACGCCGAGCGAGCAGGTGATGGGGTGGACGTCGAGGTGCACCGGCTTCGGGACGAGTTCGAGGTCCCCGATCCCGGACTCCTCCCGCGCCTCGCGCAGCGCGGCTCCGGCGAGGGTGGCGTCCTCGGGCTCGCAGTGCCCGCCCAGCTGCAACCACCGGCCGACACGCGGATGCAGCGTCAGCAGCACCCGCGAGCCCGTGTCGTCCAGCACGACGGCCGACGCCGTGACGTGCCCGGCGGCGCACTGGCGGAGGCAGGTGTCCTCACCCGTGGCGAGAAACCCGAGGAACGCGTGCCGGAGGGATTCCTGGCCGGGATCGGCGGGTTTCCACGACTCCAGCGTCGCGACGGCGTTCGCGTGGAGAGTCACAGCTCGACCAGCCCCTCACCCGGATCCAGCGGGCCACGCGGGCCTGGCGCGCTGCCGGGATGCCCGATCGCGACCGCACCCAGCGGCTCCCACCGCTTGTCGAGGCCGAGCGTGTCGCGGACGATGTCGGCGGCGAAGATCGTCGAGCCGATCCAGCACGAGCCGAGGTCTTCCGCGGCGAGCGCGACCAGCAGTCCCTGCACCGCCGCACCGGCGGCGACGGTGAACATCGTGTGCTCGCACGCGTTGCGCCGCGCGTCCCGGTAGGTGTGCGCGCCGTCGGGGACCAGGAACGGGATGACGACCTCGGGGGCCCGGTACAGGATGTCCCCCCGGCTGAGCCGTTTCGCGATCTGCTCGGCCGTGAACTCGTCGCCTTCGAGGTCCGCGCGCCACGATTCCCGCATCGTGTCGAGGAGTTTCTTGCGGAGACCGGCGTCGCGCAGCCACACGAACCGCACCGGATGGGTGTGGTGCGGCGCGGGCGCGGTCAGTCCGGCGGCGACGGCCCGGCGCATCGCGTCCGGGTCCACCGGCTCGTCCGAAAACGTCCTGATCGAGCGCCGCGCGGGCACCGCCTCGCGACGTCCCTGCGCGATGGCCTCGTTGGTGCCCAGCCGGAACAGGTCGATGTCGACCGGCCGGATCAGATCCCGCGCCGTGGAGCCGTTGTCGGTGAGGGTGAGGCCGCGGACGACCGCGACCGGCATCCCGCCGAGCTTGCCCTTGACCAGGTCGGCGGCCGCGGCCAGCTCGTCGGCGACGGCGACCTCGGTGACCGCGAGTTCGTTGCCCTGCGCGTCGATCTGCCCGGCGTAGGCGTGCAGCACCCGCAGGCCGGACGCGCCGATCGCGGCGTCGGTCTGGCCGACGCGCCATGCCCGGCCCATGGTGTCGGTGATCAGCACCGCGACCTCGACGCCGAGCCGTTCCCGCAGGCCGTTGCGCAGCGCGAGCGCGGACGCGTCGGGGTCGGCGGGCAGCAGCGCGATCTCGTCGCCCGCCACGTTCGAGGCGTCGATTCCGGACGCGGCCTGCACGATGCCCAGCCGGTTCTCGGTGATCATCGTCCGCGCGATCCGCGCGACGACCCGCACGGCTTCCTGTTCGACCCACTCGCGCCGCGCGGCGTCCCGTTCCTCGGGATCGCTGGGCACCCGCACCAGCCGTCCCTCGATCTTCGAGACGACCTTGCTGGTCACCACCACGACGTCGCCGGACCGCAGCCAGCGTGCCGCGCCGGCGATGGCGCCGGTCAGGTCGTCGCCCGGCCGGAACTCCGGCAGCCCGGTGACCGGCAGGATCTCCAGCTTGGCCGAGGCGTGGTCGGCCTGGTTCCCCGTCACAGCGACACTCCGGCGAGATCGAGCGCCGCGCGCACCATCGCCGCGGTCGCGTCCACATCGGACATCAGCAACGGGACGTCCCGCACCGCGACCCCTGGCACGTCCACCTGCTCGCCTTCGGCCACCAGCCAGCCGTCGAGCACCCCGTCCCCTTCCTTGCGGGAGCCGTAGTGCCGCCCGACGGCCTCGGCCGAGGTCTCCACCCCGATCGCGCTCAGGCAGGCGTCGGCCATCCCGCGTAAGGCCTTGCCGCCGATGATCGGGGAGACCCCGACGACCCCGGCGGACGTCTTGCGCAGTGCCTCGCGCACGCCGGGTACGCCCAGCACCGTGCCGACCGACACCACCGGGTTGGACGGCGCGAAGAGCACCGCGTCGGCCCCGGCGATCGCGTCGAGCACGCCGGGCGCCGGTTTCGCCTCGTCGGCGCCGACCGCGACGATCGAATGCGCGGGCGGCTCGGCCCGGTAGCGGACCCACCACTCCTGGAAGTGCACGGCCTTGCGCTGGTCGGGCTGCTCAGGGTCGTCGATCACGACGTGCGTCTCGACCCGGTCGTCGGACATCGGCAGCAGCCGCACGCCCGGCTTCCACCGGTCGCACAGGGCCTCGGTGACCTGCGACAGCGGGTATCCCGCACGCAACATCCGGCTGCGGATCAGGTGGGTCGCGATGTCCTTGTCGCCGAGCCCGAACCAGGTCGGCTCGGCGCCGTACGCGGCGAGCTCCTCCTTGACCGTCCAGGTCTCGCCCGCATGCCCCCAGCCGCGTTCGGTGTCGATCCCGCCGCCCAGGGTGTACATGCAGGTGTCCAGGTCGGGGCAGATGCGCAGGCCGTGCATCCACACGTCGTCCCCGGTGTTCACCAGCGCGGTGATCTCGTGCGGTGACTCCGATTCGGCTGCTCCGGTCGCTGGCAGCCCCAGCGCGTGCTTGACGCCCAGCAGGAAGCGGGCCCCGCCCACTCCGCCGACCAATACGACGATCCTCACGACTTCGAATCCTTTCACGTGCGTCTCGCCGGTTCGCGGCGCCCGGTCGTGGGCGACGTCACATCCGCCCCAGGCGAAAATGCGGACCAGGGCGCTCGTGCGGGTTCGACTGGAGCTTTTCGTCGGTGAACGCGGTTAGATTGGGGCGTAGGAAGCGGCGGGGCGGAATTCCAGGAGTACCGATGAGCATCGCGCGCAAGGACGACCGGCACAACGAGGACCTGGTCAGCGAGATCGCCGACAGCTTCAACCGCGCGGTCGGCGAGAAGAAGGCCGAGGACGAAACCGCCGAGGCGAAGCCGAAGTTCGTCATCACCGGGGACAGCCGCGCCACGCCGCCCCCGCGCAGGCGGGAGCGCTGAGGCACCCGCCCTAAGGGTTGCCTCACCAACGGACGGGGTGCGGGACGCGCGTAATGTCCGCACCGATTGGGTAAGTGAGAGAAAAGCAGGAGTGCGCAGTGACCTACGTGATCGCCGAGCCCTGCGTCGACGTGCTCGACAAGGCGTGTATCGACGAGTGCCCCGTGGACTGCATCTACGAGGGTGACCGGATGCTGTACATCCACCCGGACGAGTGTGTCGACTGCGGCGCCTGCGAACCGGTCTGCCCGGTCGAAGCGATCTACTACGAGGACGACGTGCCGGACGACTGGTCCGACTACACCAAGGCGAACGTCGACTTCTTCGACGAGCTGGGCTCGCCGGGCGGCGCCTCCAAGGTGGGCAAGACCAGCCACGACCCCGCCTTCATCAAGGCGCTGCCCCCGCAGGGCGAATGAGCCGGATTTCGCTGCCCGATTTCCCGTGGGACTCGCTGGCCGGCGCCAAGACGCTGGCCGGTGCGCACCCGGACGGGATCGTCGACCTTTCGGTCGGCACCCCGGTGGACCCGGTGCCCGAGGGGGTCCGCGCCGCGCTCGCTTCGGTTTCGGACATTCCGGGCTATCCGACCACCCACGGCACGCCCGCGCTGCGTGAGGCGGCGGTCGCCGCGCTCGCGCGGCGGCACGGCGTCGAGGGCATCGAACCCGACGCCATCCTGCCGACGATCGGCTCGAAGGAGGCCGTCGCCTGGCTGCCCCGGTTGCTGGGCTTCGGCCCCGGTGACCTCGTCGTCATCCCCGAGCTGGCGTATCCGACCTACGAGGTCGGTGTGCTGCTCGCGGGCGCTTCGCTGGCCCGCGCGGACGGGCTCACCCAGCTCGGCCCGCAGCGCCCGGCGATGCTCTGGCTGAACTCGCCGTCCAACCCGACCGGCCGCGTGCTCGGCGTCGACCATCTGCGCAAGGTGGTCGAGTGGGCCCGCGAACGCGACGTCGTCGTGGTGTCCGACGAGTGCTATCTGGCGCTGGGCTGGGAATCCGAGCCGGTGTCCATCCTGCATCCGTCCGTCCACGGTGGACGGACGGACGGCCTGCTCGCGCTGCATTCCCTGTCGAAGTCGGCGAACCTCGCCAGCTACCGCGCGGGATTCGTCACCGGTGATCCGAAGCTGGTCGCCGGCCTGCTCGAGGTCCGCAAGCACGCGGGCATGATCGTCCCGCGTCCCGTCCAGGAGGCGATGACCGCCGCGCTGGCCGACGACGAGGCGCTCGCCGTGCAGCGCGACCGTTACGCGCGCCGCCGTCTTGTCCTGCGGAAAGCCTTGCAGGACAACGGTTTCGAGATCGAGCACTCCGAGGCGGGGCTCTACCTGTGGGCGACCCGCGGCGAGTCCGCCATGGACACCGTGTCCTGGCTGGCGGGACGCGGCATCCTGGTCGCGCCCGGTACGTTCTACGGTCCGGCGGGCCGTGACCACGTCCGGATCGGGCTGACCGCGGCCGACGAGCGCGTCGAGGCCGCCGCGCAGCGGTTGAGCCAGTAGCCCCGCTCAGTAGTCCTTGCCGGTGAGCCCGCGGTAGACGAACCGGGTCAGCCCTTCGACCGCTTCCTCGTCGGTCGGCGGTGTCCATCCCTCGGGCGCCGGGTCGAGCAACCACATCTGCGCGAAGCTGTCGACCAGCTGGTACAGCATCACGATGCTCAGCTCGGGCCGGGCGGGCAGCCGCCAGCCCGCGGCCGGGATGTGCGCGAGGTGGCCGGTCAGATCGCTTTGCTGCTCCGCTCCGAAGCGGGCCAGCGTGCGCGCGAACTCGTCGCTGACCATCGCGGCCTGGTGCAGTGCCTGCATGGTCGACGCGTTTTCCCGGTAGAACCGCCAGTACACCGACACGTGCCAGCGCACCGCGTCCGGGTCGGTGAAGTCGCTCTTGTGCCCGTCGGCTTCGGCCGACTCGTCGCTGTACGCGGCCAGGTCGGCCAGTAGTGCTTCGAGCAGTTCTTCCTTGCCCGCGAAGTGGTTGTAGAACGACCCCGCGGCGCGGCCCGCCTCGGCGGTGATGTCGGTGATCTTGGTGTTCAGGTAGCCCTTCCTGGCGAACACCCGCTTGGCCGCCGCCTTCAGCGCGGCCTCGGTCTCCGCGGCCTTCTCCTTGCGGCTCGTCGCCGTCATCACGCACCTCCCTTGACAGCGAAACCTAGCAGCGGTCATTCTGAATATAGATTCACTGAATCAAAATTCACTCACTGGGAGGGGTCATGGACATCGAGGTGCTGATCGCGGGGGCGGGCCCGACCGGGCTCACGCTGGCCATCGAGCTGGCGCGGCGCGATGTCGGCGTGCGGGTCGTCGAGAAGGCGGAGAGCCACTTCGCCGGGTCGCGCGGGGACGGGCTGCAGCCCCGCACGCTGGAGGTTTTCGAGGATCTGGGCGTGCTCGACGCCGTGCTGGCGGCCGGGGCGCCGCCGTTCGCGACGAAGATCTACGTCGGCGGGCAGCTCGTCGGCGAGCGGAGGATGGCCGAACCCGTCGAGCCGACGCCGTCGGTGCCGTACCCGAACGCCTGGGTTCTCGGCCAGTCGCAGACCGAGGGCATCCTGCGTGACCGGCTCGCCGAACTCGGCGTGCGTGTCGAGCTGGGCGCCGGGCTCGTCGGCTTCGAGCAGGACGACGAGGGGGTGACGGCGACGCTGGCCACCGGCGAGGTCGTCCGCGCGGAATACCTCGTCGGCGCGGACGGTGGGAAGAGCCTCGTGCGCAAGTCGCTCGGCGTCGCGTTCGAGGGCACCACCGACGAGTCGATCCGGATGCTCCTCGGCGACGTCCAGGCCGAGGGGCTGGACCGGGTGTACGGCCATTGGTTCGGCGCGGCGGAGAACCCGATGCACGGGGTCGTGTTCACGCCGTTGCCGGGTATGCCGCACTTCCAGTTCGGCGCGCCGCTCGGCGATGGGGAGATCGACGTCGAAACGGCGCTGCCCGCGTTGCAGGCGAGGGTCGACGAGTTCTCCGGCGAGCAGCGCGTCCGGCTGCACGATCTGATCTGGTCGACGGTGTGGCGGCCGAACATCCGGCTCGCCGCGCGGTTCCGCGAAGGCCGCGTGTTCCTCGCGGGCGACGCGGCGCATGTGCACCCGCCGACTGGTGGCCAGGGGCTCAACACCGGGGTCCAGGACGCGTACAACCTGGGCTGGAAGCTCGCCGACGGCTCACCGGGACTGCTGGACAGTTACGAGGCCGAGCGGCGCGCGGTGGCGGCTCGTGTGCTGGGCGTCAGCTCGGAACTGCTGCAGAAGTACGCGGACGGCGACGAGGACGCGCACAAGCGTGGCGAGGAGACGCAGCAGCTCGACATCACCTACCGGGGCGGGCCGCTGGCGCCCGCGGCTCTTGGTGCGTTGCGGCCGGGTGACCGCGCGCCGGACGCCCCGCTGGCGGACGCGAACGGCAAGCGCGTACGGCTGTTCGAGCTGTTCGCGGGTCCACACGCGACGCTGCTCGTCTTCGGCGACGGACCGCTCGACGCACCGGTGGGCGCGGTCGCCTACCGCGTCCTGCCCGCGGGATCGACCGCCTCGGGCGACGAGCTGGTCGACGTCGACGGGCACGCTTTCGCCGCGTACTCGGCGTCCCGGGTGCTGGTGCGTCCGGACGGCTACGTCTGGACGATCACCGCGGGATGACGGCGCGGGCGGCGGCGTCGACGGCGGCCCAGCGGTCCCGCCATGCCGCCCGCGCCTCGGCCTTGCGCTGGAGCTCCCGCTCGGCGATGCGGCCAGCGACGAACCCGACGTGGCCGTCGACGGCCTCCAGCACCGCGCGCATCCGCTCGGCCGCGACCACCGCGTCCTGATGATCGCCGAGGACGGTCTGGAACTTCTTGGTCGCGGAGATGAGTTCCTTGAGCCGCGCGGCCTGCTTCTTCTTCGCCGAGGTCTGGGCCAGTTCGGCGGCGTAGCGGAGTTTCTTGCCGTGGATGCGCAGCGCGTGCAGGTCGTCGTCGGGCGGGTCGGCCGGGAGCTCCCCGACGGCCTTGGCGAGCTTGCGATGCGGTTTGCGCAGCCCGGCGACGAGGTCGTGCTTTTGCTCCACTGTGGACTCTTCGGCGGACTCTTCGGCGGGTTCACTCCTGGTCAGCTCGCTGACGTTTTCGAGCATCGTGGTGTAGCGCTCGCTGGAGAGCGCGCGATTGAGACGGCGGCGGGCGACGCCGCGCTCGGTCACGAACTTCGACACGAGCCGACGGCCGGCGGCCTGGTCACGGACCTCGAAATCGGCGATGACCTCGCGCAGATGCTCGATGAGGACGTCGTAGTCGCGGACCTCGCCCAGCGACTGCCCGAGCCACCCCAGCTCGGCCCGGACCGCCTCGGCGCCGGGCCCGACGAGGGCGCCGGACAGCTTCAGCACGCTGCGCATCCGGCGCAGCGCGACCCGCATCTGGTGCAGGTCCTCGGGATCAGTGCCGGAACGCGTGCCTTCCTCGCGTTCGAGCAGTGCCCGGATCTCCCGGTCGAGCTTGGCGCGGACGTGGGTGGCCGCCGGATCGCCGGGACCGGCTTTCGCCGGTTTCTCGCCGAGGCCGAGCTCGGCGGGCGTGATCGTCGGGCGTCGGATGTGGGCGGCGCGAGACAACGATTCGGTGGTCACACCGTGAATGGTAGGTGAACACTCCGCTTGCGCCAGCCCCTGACCAGGGTACTTGCCGAGCGGGAGCAAAGGTCCCTCGCTCCCGCTCCGGGGCGGTGCCCGGGCGAGGCTCGGCGGATGCTCGGGCGAGGCTCGGCGGATGCTCGGAGTGGTGGCGATGCCGCGAACGACGCGTTGCGGACGTTGATCGTCCCGAACGACGCGCTCGGGACATGCACACACCGGGCGGGCCACAGCGCGACGCCGTGAAGGACCCCTTCACGGCGCTCAGTGCCGGTAAGGGGTCCTTCACGGCGCTGCTGACTGTGGGTGGGCGTGTTGTCCACACCCGGCCTCGCATGTGGACAACTCCCGCTCGCCGACCACTCGGAGCGCGGTTTCTGTCGTACCCCGCCGGTAGCGTTGTTATTGGGGCCGCCTCCCTGGGAGGGCGGGGGGCTGCTCCCAGGTAGGAGAACGCAGGGGTCAGTCGTTGGCGTGCAGGGCGGCGTTCAGTTCGATGCCGGCGCCGGTGCGGGCCACGACCTCGACGGCGCCGGTGGCGGAGTTGCGCCGGAAGACCGCGCCGGAGATCCCGGAGAGTTCCCGCGCCTTGACGGTCTTGCCCTCGAAGACGACCTTGGTACCCGCGGTGACGTAGAGGCCCGCCTCGACCACCGAGTCGTCGCCCAGCGAGATCCCGACACCGCCGTTCGCGCCGATCAGGCAGCGCTCGCCGATCGAGATGACTTCCTTGCCACCGCCCGAAAGCGTGCCCATGATCGACGCGCCGCCGCCGACGTCGCTGCCGTCGCCGACCACGACCCCGGCCGAGATGCGGCCCTCGACCATGGACGCGCCGAGCGTCCCGGCGTTGAAGTTGATGAAGCCCTCGTGCATGACCGTCGTGCCGCTCGCCAGGTGCGCGCCGAGCCGCGCGCGGTCGGCGTCGGCGATGCGGACGCCCGTCGGCAGCACGTAGTCGACCATGCGCGGGAACTTGTCGACGCCGTACACGGTGACCGGGCCCCGCGAGCGCAGCCGCAGCCGGGTCGCCTCGAAGTTCTCCACTGGGCACGGGCCGTGGTTGGTCCACACGACGTTCGCGAGCAGCCCGAACATTCCGTCCAGGTTCTGCCCGTGCGGCCGGACCAGCCGGTGCGAGAGCAGGTGCAGGCGGAGATACAGGTCGTGGGTGTCGGAGGGCGCGTCGGCCAGCTTGCCGATCGTGACGCGCACGGCGACCACCTCGACGCCGCGGGCGGTGTCCTGGCCGAGCAGCGCTGTCGCGTCCTCGCCGAGCAGCTCGGCCGCCTCGCCGTCGGACAGCCGCTCGGTGCCCGGCGTACCGGGCGCGGTCAGCTTCGGATGCGGGTACCAGGTGTCCAGCACCGTGCCGTCGTCGGCGATGGTGGCCAGCCCGACGCCGACGGCGCCGGTCGTTTCCGGGTTCGTGCTCTGCTCACTCACGCCCAGAACGGTAGCCGAAACACGCCGGTCAGCCAGTCGTGGCCTGCTGCGCCACCAGATCCTTGAGCTTCGTCACGGTCGCGGCGATGTCGGTGAGCGCCGCGGTGCACGCCCCGCCCGGCGTGGCCACGGTCGTGCAGCCCGCCGACCGGAACGCGGTGACCTCGCGGGCCAGCGCGTCCGCCTGGGCGACCAGCTGCTGGTCGGTGCCCGCCTGCTGGTGGGCGACCCGGCCGGTGCCGTCGATCTGGGTGACGTACTTCTCACAGCCGCTCGGCACCTGCGTGGCCGGGTTGAGGTAGCACTGGTCGGCGCTGAGCGCGTCGAGCTTGACCGGGAGCGCCTCGATGCCCGCCTGCTGCCCGCCCCGCTTGGGCGCGGGACCCGCCTCACGGGAACAACCGCCGAGCACGAGCAGCAGCGCGGCGGCCGCCACGACCAAGATCTTTCGCTTGCGCACGCCTCCACGGTAGCCCTCGGCCGGACAGCCCCCACCGGCACCGCACGCACGCCCGGTAGCGTGCCTGACATGACGTCGCTTGACCTGCAGCAGGACCCGGTCGACCTCACCGCGGCCCTGGTCGACATCTTCAGCGTTTCCGGCGAGGAGGCCGTCATCGCGGACGCGGTCCAGGCCGCGCTGGAAAAGCAGGCGCCGCACCTGGAGGTGGTCCGCAACGGCGACGCCGTACTGGCGCGGACGCACCTCGGGCGTGGTTCGCGGGTCGTGCTCGCCGGTCACCTCGACACCGTGCCGGTCAACGACAACCTGCCTTCGCGCCGGGAAGGCGGCGGGGACACCGAAATCCTGCACGGGCTGGGCTCGGTCGACATGAAGGGCGGCGACGCCGTCTTCCTGCACCTGGCCGCGACGCTGCCGGAGCCGAAGCACGACGTCACGTTCGTCTTCTACGACAACGAAGAGGTCGAGGCCGTGCGCAACGGGCTCGGCCGCATCGAGCGGGAGCTGCCGGAGTGGCTGGCCGGGGACCTCGCCATCGTCGGCGAGCCGTCCAACGCCGTCATCGAGGCGGGCTGCCAGGGCACCATGCGCGTCGAACTGCGTTGCACGGGCGCCCGCGCGCACACCGCGCGGGCGTGGATGGGGGAGAACGCGATCCACAAGGTCGGCGAGCCGCTGCGGAGGCTCGCCGCGTACGAGCCGAGGATCGTCGACATCGACGGCCTGACCTACCGCGAAGGCCTGCAGGCGACCAAGATCACCGGCGGGGTGGCAGGCAACGTCGTCCCCGACGAGGCCGTGCTCACTGTCAACCATCGCTTCGCCCCCGATCGCACGGCCGAACAGGCCGAGAAGCACCTGCGCGAGGTCTTCGACGGTTACGAACTGTCCGTTGTGGACCTTTCGCCCGGTGCACTGCCAGGGCTGGGCGCACCGGCGGCGGCCGAACTGGTCGCCGCCGCCGGTGGCAGGGCTTCCGCGAAGCTGGGCTGGACCGATGTCGCCCGCTTCGCCGCGCTCGGCATGCCCGCGGTCAACTTCGGCCCCGGCGACCCGACGCTGGCGCACACGCGTCAGGAGCACGTGCACACCGCCGAGATCCGCCGGGTCGCCGAGGTACTGCGGAACTTCCTGTCCTGAGGCGGTTACCTCAGACGGTGATCGACCAGCTGGACAGCTTGCCGGTGTCGTAGTAGTACGCGTCGTAGATCACGAGCGTCCACGTCCCATTGGCGTTCTCCGAGGTGACCGGGACCGAGAAGTCCTTGGTACCGAACGAAGTGCAGCTGCCCGAGCTTTCGGACTTCAGCGGATAGCTGCGGCCGCCGGGGCCGGTCAGGCTGATCCGGAGGTCTTCCGAGCAGGTGTGCGTGGCGGTGATCGACACCTTCACCGGGGTCACGGCCGCGCCGCTCGCGGTCGAGCTGATCGGGCTCGACACGGTCGCGAGGTCGTTGATCGGGTATTCGGTGTTGTTGGTGAACGTCCGCAGGGTGGGCGTGCCGACGGTGAGCGTGTACTGCGCCGTGTGGTCGGCGTCGGGACCGTCGCCGACCACCGTGACCTGGTAGGTGCCGTTCGGCGTGTTCGCCCCGGCGGCGATGGTCAGCGTCGACGTCCCTCCTGATTGGACGGTGGAGGGGCTGAACGTCGCGGTGGCGCCGGTGGGCAGCCCCGACGCGCTGAGCGCGACCTGCTGTGCCGAGCCGGACGTGATCGCCGTGCTCACGGTGACCTGAGTGGACTGTCCCGCTTGGACGGTCCCGGACGTCGGGTTCAGGCTGAGCGAGTAGTCGTTCTTCTGCGTGGCGGCGACGGCGAGCTTCCAGACCGCGTACCCGATGGCGTCGCTGTTCTTCTCCAGCGGCGTGTCCGGGATGTTCGACGTCGTGTCGCACGCGCGGTGGTAGCAGTTGTCGAACGGCTGACCCGCGGTGCCGCCCCACTTCTGTGCCTGCGCGGAACTCTTGATGTCGCCGGCGCCGGTGGCGAGCCCGCCGACCGGGATGCCCGCGCTCTTGAACGACGCGTGGTCGGACCGGCCGTCCCCTTCGCTGTCGCCCTCGGTCTGGATACCGATCGAGGCGAAGTACTCGTCGAAGATGGCCTTGATCGAGGCGACGTCGTCGTACACGAAGTAGCCCCAGTTCTTCGACCCGATCATGTCGAAGTTCAGGTAGGTCTTGATCTTCGACCGCTCGGCCGCCGGGAGGTTGTTGACGTAGAACCGCGAGCCGCGCAGCCCGGACTCCTCGTCGGCCCACCAGGCGAACCGGACGCGCTTGGTCATCTCCGGGTTCGTCTTGGCGAGCGTCAGCGCGGTCTCCAGGATCGACGCGCTGCCCGAGCCGTTGTCGTTGATGCCGGGGCCCGCGGTGACGCTGTCGAGGTGCGCGCCCAGCATGAGCACCTGGTTCGCGTCGCCCTTCGGCCATTCCGCGATCAGGTTCTGCGACTGCCCGGCACAGCTCGTGCAGGTCTGCCGGGTCGTGGTGAACCCGGCGGCCTTCAGCTTTCCTTCCACATAGGACACCGAGGCGTTGTACCCGCCGCCCGCCGCGCGGTTCCCGCCGTTCTGCTGCGCGATCGTCTGCAGCTGGTTCAGGTGTGCCTTGATGTTGGCGAGCGAAATGTCCGGTGGTGCCAACGCCGTGGCGGCTGTGGCCGCCTGTGCCGGAACCGCGGCGATCCCCAGCGCGAGCGTCAGCCCGGCGAACGCCGCCCCCGCTCTCCGCTTCCAGTTCATACTCTGCTCCTTCGGGGAGGGACGGTCCGTGGGGGCCTTCCCAAGGGACTTGTGGTCCCTTGGGAAGGCCCCCACGGACCTCTACGGAGCTAGACCGTGATGGTCCAGCTGGTGAGCTTGCCGGTGTCGTAGTAGTAGGCGTCGTAGATCACGAGCGTCCACGTGCCGCTGGCGTTCTCCGAGGTGACCGGGACCGAGAAGTCCTTGGTACCGAACGGAGTGCAGCTGCCCGAGCTCTCGCTCTTCAGGGAGTAGCTGCGCCCGCTCGGGCCGGTCAGGCTGATCCGGAGGTCCTCCGAGCAGGTGTGCGCCGCGGTGATCGACACCTTCACCGGGGACGCGGCCGCGTCGGTCGCGGTCGAGGTGATCGGGCTCGAAACCGTGGCGTAGTCGTTGATCGGGTACTCGGTCGTGTTGCTGAACGTCCGGACGCTGGACGTGCCGACGGTCAACGTGTACTGCGCGCTGTGATCGGCGTTCGCCCCCTTGGCGGCGACGGTGATCTGGCTGGTGCCGTTGGGGGTGTTCGCCGCGGTGGTGATCGTCAGCGTCGACGAGCCGCCCGACTGCAGCGAAGCCGGGTTGAACGTCGCGGTGGCGCCAGCCGGAAGGCCGGACGCGCTCAACGTGATGGCCTGCGCCGAACCCGTGGTGATGGCGGTGTTCACCTTCACGGTCGCCGACTGTCCCGCTTGGACGGTGCCGGACGACGGGCTCAGCGTGAGCGAGTAGTCGTTCTGCCCGGGGTTGCCGGTGCAGGACGGCTCACCGGAAACGGCGCCGACGCTGACGGCGTTCCACGCGGCCTTGACCGTGTCGTACTCGGCGCAGCTGCCGGGGTACAGCGCGACCGCGGCTTCCAGCGTCGCCTTGCGGGCGGCCTTGTGGTTCCACGACGAGGTCTTCTTCAACAGGCCGTTGTAGAAGATCTTGGCCGCCTTCTGGATGCCGATGCCGGTGACCGAGCTGCTGTTGCAGGTCGGGCTGGACGGCTTGCCACCGCCGGGGTTGCTGCCCTCGGCGAGCAGGTAGAACCAGTGGTTCTGCGGCCCGGCCGCGGCGTGCACCTCGGTGTTCGGGATCGAGGAGGAGTAGCAGTTCGGGTCGCCGACCTTCGACGGGTCGTACATGTAGCGGATCGGGCCCTGCCCGACCAGGTTCACGCCCTCGCCGACCTCGTAGTCCGGGGTGTCCTTGGCGTTGTTGGCGTAATGCTCGGTGATCGCGCCGAAGATGTCACCGGTGGACTCGTTGAGCCCGCCGTTCTCGTTGCCGGAACCCGCGCCGCCGGGGGTGAACTGGAAGATGCCGTGACCGAACTCGTGGCCGACGACGTCCATCGAGGTGGCCTGGCGCCGGTTGTCCTGCGAGTGCCCGAAGTGGGTCGACGAGCCGTTCCAGTAGGCGTTGACCTGGTTGAGGCCGACCGACGCCGGGAAGCCGCGCCCGTTGCCGTCGATACCGTTGCGGCCCAGCCAATCGCGCAGCATGTTCCACTCCTGCTGCACGGAGTAGAGCGTGTCGACGCACCCGGTCTCCAGGTCGGTGCCCGACCCGTTGCCCCAGTTGTCGCTCGACTTGGTGAAGACGGAACCACCCTCGCGACCGCAGCTGATCCCGTTGCGGTTGGGGTCGCGCATGGAGTAGCTGCCGCCGGAGCCCGTCGTGTCGATGGTGACGTTGCCGACGTAGTAGCTGTTCCCCGCGCCCAGCTGCGTCGCGGGCTGCTGCGGCGCGGCCGCGCGCGGCGCGACGGGTGCGTCGGCCTTGACGTCGTCGCGCTGGTCCAGCACGGCGCCGGTCGCGGCGTCCACGAACACGTGCAGGTTGCTCGGCGCCGTCGCGGTCTTGCCCGCGACCACCACTTCGTAGGCGAGCTTCGGGGCGTTTCCGGCCAGTACCACGAGGTTGGGAGCGCTTACACTGTCCACAGTGGGCAGTTGAGCGCTGGCGATCGACGCGGCTTTCGCGGAGTCGAGCGACGCCTTCGTGCCGACGGTGATCGGCGCGCTCTCCGCGGCGCTGGTGCCGCGGACCCGGCCGTTGCCGTCGGCGACCACTACCGCGTCCCCGCCGACGACCCGCAGGCCGCGGTAGGTCCGCTCGTAGGCGCTGTAGAACAGCCCGGACGCACCGGAAGTCACGCCGACCCGCTGGAACGCCTCGTCGGCGCCCTTGCGCAGCTGGTCGACGCCACTCGCGGCGGCGCGGTCGGCCGCGCTCACCGCGGCGGCTTCCGGGCTCGACGGCTGCGCGGCGGGAGCCGCGGTGGCCGGGAGGACCGGGAGCGCGAACGTCAGGGCTAGACCGGCCGCGGCCGCCAACCCTGTTCTGAGCCCTCGCTGAACTGTCATGGACAACCCTTTCTCCTTCATGGAGATCTCGCCCGGACGGCTTGGGAGCGCAGGAATCATCGACCGGGCAACGGATTCACGGGGGTGGATGGAGAGGTGCCCGAGTGCGCCACCGGGTAACGTGCTCGGACACCCCGAGTAAAGAATTCGTCACCTGCACCGTCAATGCGCCGGATGGGCTAGCGACCTGCGGGAACGCGAACCATCAACGTATGCAAACCCTTGAATTCCAAGGGTTTTGCCGTTCTTCGAGGTCAAACCCGACTTTCGTAGGATTTTCCGGCAAACAAGCCGATCGTCTCGACCATCGGCGCGGTGAACCGGACATATTGACGCCGTCCCGGGTGGACGGTAACTTGCGCGCCCCGGCTTCCCGCCGGGTTGTCCATTGTGGACGCAGAGGACGTGTCCGGCGGATTAATCGCGTTCAGCGCCCGGTCACGAGCCGGTCATCGGGTCTGGCCGCCGTGGTGCCGCTCGCGTTCTCACTGGACGTGACGCCGTAGTCTTGTCGGGGTGAGCGAACAGTCTGAATTCCCGGACGGCCAGTACCCCGAACGGCCGCCGGAGCGGCACAAGGGCCCGGTGGTCCTGCGCCGCGAACGCCGTGAACAGCCCGGTGGCACCACCGACCAGCGGTTGCTCGACGCGCGCGGGCCGAGCGACTGGGTGCACACCGACCCCTGGCGGGTGCTGCGCATCCAGGCCGAGTTCGTCGAGGGCTTCGGCGCGCTGGCCGAGGTCCCGCGCGCGGTGACCGTGTTCGGCTCGGCACGCACGAAACGCGACCACCCCGAGTACGAGCTGGGCCGCAAGATCGGCGGGGCGCTGGCCGACGCCGGGTTCGCGGTGATCACCGGCGGCGGGCCGGGCGCGATGGAGGCGGTCAACCGCGGCGCCGCCGAGGCCGGCGGGTTCTCGGTCGGGCTGGGCATCGAGCTGCCGTTCGAGCAGGGCCTGAACCCGTGGGTCGATCTGGGCGTCAATTTCCGCTACTTCTTCGCCCGCAAGACGATGTTCATCAAGTATTCGCAGGCCTTCATCTGCCTGCCCGGCGGGTTCGGCACGCTCGACGAGCTGTTCGAGGCGCTGACGCTGGTGCAGACCAAGAAGGTCACCAAGTTCCCGGTGGTGCTCTTCGGCAGCGACTACTGGGGCGGGCTGTACGACTGGATCGCCAAGACCGTGCTCGCCGAGGGCAAGATCGGCGAGAAGGACCTCGAGCTGCTGCACGTCACCGACGACATCGACGACGCCGTGCGGGTCGTGCAGGAGTCTTACCAGGCATGGGAGGACACCCACTGATGGCCGGGCTGCGTCGGGTGTGCGTGTTCTGCGGTTCCGCGATGGGCGGCTCCCCGGTGTACGCGGAGGCCGCCGCCGCGCTCGGGAAGCTGCTCGCCCAGCGGGGCATCGGGCTGGTCTACGGCGGCGCGAGCGTCGGCACGATGGGTGTCGTCGCGGACGCGGCGATGGCCGCGGGCGGCGAGGTGATCGGCGTCATCCCGCAGGCGCTGCGCAAGGTCGAGATCACCCACGAGGGGCTCACCGAGCTGCACGTCGTCGCGGACATGCACGAGCGCAAGGCGAAGATGGCCGAGCTGTCCGACGGTTTCCTCGCGCTGCCGGGCGGTGCCGGCACGCTGGAGGAGCTGTTCGAGGTCTGGACGTGGGCGCAGCTGGGCCTGCACGGGAAGCCGATCGGGCTGGTCGACGTCGCGGGCTACTACGCGCCGCTGATCGGCTTCGCCGACCACATGGTCACCGAGGGCTTCCTGCGCGAGGGCTTCCGGGACCTGCTCGCCATCGACGCCGATCCGGCCGTGCTCCTCGACCGCTTCGCCGCCTACGAACCGCCCCCGAAACCCAAGTGGGCCGAGTAGCACTCGTGAGCGTTCCGGCCGGTTAGAACCGGCGGGAACGCTCACGAGTCCCTACGCGGCGTCGGGGCGTTTGTGGTACTTGTCGACGTACTCCTGGCCCGACAGCTCGAGAATCGTGTACATGATCTCGTCGGTTACCGAGCGTCGGATCGCCGACGAGGAGTCCTGGCCCTCGTAGCGCGAGAAGTCCAGCGGTTCGCCGAAGGTGACGCTGATCTTCGTCAGTCGCGGAATGCGCTTCCCCTTCGGCTGGAGGTTTTCGGTGCCGCTGAGCGCGACCGGGACGACCTTCGCGCCGGTGGCCAGCGCCAGCGCGGCGACGCCGGTGTGCCCGCGGTGCAGCTTGCCGTCGAGCGAACGGGTGCCTTCGGGGTAGATGGCGAACACGCCGTCGGCGTCGAGCACCTTGCGGGCGGCGCCGAGCGCGGCGAGGCCGGCCTGCGCGTTGCCGCGTTCGACCGGGACGTAGCCGAGGCCGCCGAGGAACCCGGCCATCAGCCTGCCCTTGAGGCCCTTGCCGGTGAAGTACTCCGCCTTGCCGAGGAACTTGACCTGCCGCGGCGAGGCGAACGTGATCACCCCGGTGTCGAGCGCGGCCCGGTGGTTGGCGGCCAGGATCACCGGCCCCGTCGCCGGGATGTTGCCCGCCCCGCGGATCTCGGGACGGTAGATCGCGCGGACCAGCGGGCCCAGCACGAAACGGACGAGCAGCGGCAGCAAGGTTCCTCCACAGGACTGGTGATGCCTCCAGCATGGCACGATAGTTACTCGTGAGTTGGTTCGAGCGTCGTACCTGGCAGAACCCGGCCTGGACGCCTGAGGACATCCTGGCCGCGAAGCGTGACCGGACGGTTTCGGTCGTGCTACCGGCGTTGGACGAGGAACAGACCGTCGGCGCCGTCGTCGACTCCGTCCGCCCGCTGCTCGGGACGGTCGTGGACGAGCTGATCGTCGTCGACTCGGGCTCGTCGGACGCCACCGCCGACGTCGCCGCCGCGGCGGGCGCGCGAGTCGTGCACCGCGAAGACGTCCTGCCCGAGCTGCCGCCGCGGCCGGGCAAGGGCGAGGTGCTGTGGCGCTCGCTGGCCGCGACGAGCGGAGACTTCGTCGTGTTCCTCGATTCGGACCTGGTCGATCCGGACCCCGGATTCGTGCCCGCGCTGCTCGGTCCGCTGCTCGTCGAAACCGGCGTCCACCTGGTGAAAGGCTTCTACCGGCGACCGCTGCGGCTGGAGAGCACCGGCGGCGGCCGGGTCACCGAACTGCTGGCGCGGCCGGTGCTCTCGGCGCTGCGCCCGGCGTTGTCCGGCCTGATCCAGCCGCTCGGCGGCGAGTACGCGGGCTCACGGGAGTTCCTCGCGTCCGTGCCCTTCGCCGCGGGATACGGCGTCGAGATCGGGCTTCTGCTCGACGCCGAGGCGCGGTACGGAATGGACGGGCTCGCCCAGGTCAACCTCGGTGTCCGCAAGCACCGGAACCGGTCGTTGCTGCAACTCGGCGTGATGGCGCGGCAGATCCTCGGGACGGCCCTCGACCGCTGCGGGATCTCGCCGGGCGAGGCGGAGTTCACGCAGTTCGTGCAGGTCGCCGACGAGTGGCTCCCCGACGTCACCGAGGTCGCGCTCACCGGCCGCCCACCGATGCGGGACGTCCTGGCCCGCCGCTGACCTTGCCCTGACGGCATCTCGGCGCACCACGCGGCCGGAGTCGAGGTGCAGGACCTCGTCGAAGCCCGCGACGTGTTCGGGGCGGTGGGTCACGAGGACGACGGTGCCCGGAGCGGCGGCCAGCACGCGTGAGAGGACTTCGTCGCCGTGTGCGGTGTCGAGGCCTTCGACCGGTTCGTCCAGCACGAGTACCGGCGGCGCCGCCAGCACGGCGCGCGCCAGCACCAGCCGCTGACGTTGCCCGCCCGACAACGCGTCGCCGTCGGCGCCCACCAAGCGGTCCAGTTCGAGGTCGAACCCGGCGACGTCGCACGCCGCGCGCAGTTCGTCGTCCAAGGCGTCAGGCCTGGCCAGGAGCAGATTCTCCCGCACGGTCGCGTGGAACACGTGCGCGTCGGCGAGCGCCCCCGAGACGACCGACGGCAGCCGCACGGGGTCGTACCCGTCCAGCGCGCGGCCGTCCATGGTGACCCGCCCCGAGGTCGGCTCGACGGCGCCGAGCAGCAGCCGCAGCAGCGTCGTCTTCCCCGACCCGCTCGGCCCCAGGACGCCGACCCGCTTGCCGGGCGGCAGGTCGAGGTCGATCCCGGACACCGCGGGCGCCCGGCCCGGATACCGCACCCCGGCGCCGGAAAGCCGGAAATGCCCGGCGCCCGGCGGCATGGTGCCCGGCAGGGGCGCCGGTTCGGTGAGCACCGCGCGCACCCGCGCCGAAGACGCCCGTACTTCCGGCCAGCGCCGTGCGGCGTCGATCAACGGCAGGACCACCTCGAACGTCGTCAGCGTGCCCAAGGTCAGCGCGGCGGTGAACGGCAGCGAAACCCCGTCACACAGAACGAGCACGGCCGACGTCGTCAGCAACTGGACGAGGACACCGAGCGCGGTCAGCAGCCCGAGTCGCGCCGAGGTGCTCCGGTCCCGCCTGGCGAGTGCGCCGATCACGCCGTGCGCGGTGTCCACTGTGGATCGATACGCTCCGCTCGCGATCAGTTCACGACGTCCGGTGACCACCTCGACGGCGCGCTCGGCCAGTTCCGCCCGCGCCGGTGCGGCCGACTCCGCGGCCCGCGCGGTGACCCGGATCGTCAGCCACGGCAGCAGAATCCCGGCCACAGCCAGCCCGGCGGCCAGCGCGAGGGCCGCGCCGATGCTCGCGGTCGCGACCACCACCGTGGTGGTCAGGCCGGCGAACGCCGCGACCGACGCGGGCAGCACGCAGCGCAGCAGCCCGTCCTGCAAAGCGTCCACATCGGACACCAGCCGGGTCACCATGTCCCCGCCGGAGAACCGCGCGCTCCGATGCGGCAGCAGCGCCCGGTACACGCGGGCGCGTACGTCCGCCAGGTAGCGCAGGACGACCTCGTGCCCGGTCAGGCGTTCGGCGTAGCGCAGCCCGCCGCGCGCCAGTGCCAGCACGCGGACGGTGACGATCGCGACGGTCAGTGCTTCCAGCGGCGGCCGCTCGGCGGCTCGCAGGAGCAGCCACGCCGCGGTTGCCATCAGTCCCAGTCCCGCGAGTTCGGCGCCGGCCGCGACGAGTCCGGCGCGCGCGAGCCGCAGTTTGTCCTTTATGGACATCGTGAAGACGTTCACGCCAGCTCCCTTGCGCGCAGCCTGCCCGCGCGCACCTCGACAACGCGCGTCGCGAGTTCTGCCATGGCGGGCCGATGGGCGACCAGTACGGCGGTCCGGCCGTCGAGCATCCGGCGGGTCGCGCTCAGCACCGCGGCCTCGGTCCGGTGGTCGAGCCGGGCGGTGGGCTCGTCGAGCAGCAGCAGTCCGGTCTCGGTCCGTGCCAGCGCGCGGGCGAGCCCGATGCGCTGTCGCTGCCCGGACGACAGCCCTTCGCCCAGCTCGCCGATCCGGGTTCGGTAGCCCTCGGGCAACCCCGCGACGACCTGGTCCAGCGCTGCCGCCTTGGCCGCCGCCGCGACATCGGCCGGGCGGCCGAGCGCGATGTTGTCTTCGACGCTGCCCCGGAACAACGTCGGCCGCTGCGGGACCCAGGCGACGTCGGCCAGCCAGTCCTCCTGGTCCAGCTCCCGCAGATCGACGCCGTCGATCAGGACCCGCCCGCTCGTCGGGGTGACGAACCCGAGCAGCACCGCCAGCAGCGTGCTCTTCCCCGCACCGCTCGGTCCGAGCACCGCGATGTGTTCGCCCGCAGATACCGAGAGATCCACTTCGGACAGTGCGCGGTGATCTCCATAGTGGACACTGACGCGCTCGAGGACGATCTCCGGCGCACCGCGCCGTCGCGTCCGCGCTCCGGCCCGAGGCGTGCGCAGTGGCACCGCGAGCGTGTCGCGCAGCGCGGCCAGTCCTTCCGCGGCGGCGTGGAACTTCGCCCCGGCCGCCCGCAGCGGCAGATACGCCTCGGGCGCGAGGACCAGCACCAGCATGGCCGTGTGCGCGGTCATTCCGCCTTCCAGCAACCGGAATCCGATCGGCACTGCCACCAGGGCGACCGACAGCGTCGCGACGAGTTCGAGCACGAGCGCGGACAGGAACGCCACCCGCAGCGTCCGCAGGGTCGCGTCGGTGTGCGCGCCGGCCATCTCCCGGACGGTCCGTTCCTGCGCGCCGGCCCTGCCGAACACCTTCAGCGTCCCGAGGCCGCGGACGACGTCGAGGAAATGCCCGCCCAGCCGGGAAAGCAGGTCCCACTGCCGCTCGGTGCGGGACTTCGTGTGCAGGCCGATCAGCGCGGCGAACACCGGGACGAGCGGCACGGTCACGGTCACGATCAGCGCCGAGGCGAGGTCGGTCGTGAACAGCCGGACGAGCACCGCGACCGGCACGAGCACCGATGTCACCAGTGCCGGGAGGTATCCGATCAGATACGGCTCGGTGGCGTCGACACCCTTGGTGATCCGTGTCGCGACCGCGCCGGCCTGCTCGGCGTCCGAGCCGAGCAGACGACGGCGCAGCCCGGCCTTGACCGACGCGGTGAACCGGCCGGTGAACATGCCCTGCCCGCCGACGAGCAGCACCCGCGCGGCGATCGCGATGACGAGCGGGACGCCGATGCCGCCGCCGGTGAGCAGCGTCGCCAGGCCCTCGGCCTGGACGAGGACCACGGCCGCCGTCAGCGAACCGAGGCAGGTCAAGGAGATCAGGTACCGGCGCAGGCCGGGCAGCGGTGGCATGTCGTCTCCTAGAAGTGCAGCAGCGAACGGTCGTCGACCGGGTCGCGGTGGGCTCGCCAGGTCAGCCACTGCACGACGAGCAGCACGACGACCGCCGCCGGCCCGGCGTAGCTGAGCACCGTGAACGTCTCCGGTGCCGTGGCCGCGGCCTCGACGGAGAGCGCGTATCCCTTGTCCACAGAGGACACCAGCGCGGCTGGGAGCCGGATCGTGCCAACGGCGATCGCGGGCGCCGCGGACAGTGCCATCGCGCCGAGCAACGCCAGGCGATGGCGCTTGAATCGCAGTGCCACGGCCGTGACCGCGAACGCCACGAGCGCGATCAGCGGCGCGATGAACGCGAAGCGCGAGGTGCCGTCGATCGCGAAGGCGCCCCAGGCGATCGCGACGACGAGGAACGCCAGCACGGGCGCGAGGAACGCCGTCGCGAGCCGCCGTGCGCGTCCGGTCAGCTCGGCCGGGCCGCGCACGGTCAGGAACACCGCGCCCTGCAGGCAGAACAGCGCGACGAAACCGAGGCCCCACACCAGCGCGTACGGGTGGAACAGGGCAAGCAGATCACCGGTCGGCCTGCCCTCGGCGTCCAGCGGCAGCCCACGGACGAGGTTGCCGAGGAACAGGCCCCAGGACACCGCGGTCAGCGCCGCGCCGGCGACGATCCCGAACGTCCACGTCCCGCGCCGCGCGTCCGGGCGCCGCGAGCGGAGCTGGACCGACGCGGTGAACGTGACCAGTCCTAAGAGGAGCGTCACGACGAGGACGTACGCGCCGGAGAACAGCCGCTCCTCCAGATGCGGGAAGGCGCCGAACAGGACGCCGACGGCGGCGATCAGCCACACCTCGTTGGCCAGGAAGAACGGTCCGAGCGCGCCCAGTACCCGGCGTCGTCGCGGCTCGTCGCCGCCGAACGCGGGCAGCAGCATGCCGACGCCGTAGTCGTATCCGGCCAGCGCGAAGTAGCCGCAGGTCAGCAGGCCGAACAGACACCACCAGAAGGTCACCACGACTCACACTCCACTGAGGACGGCCGGCAGCGAGGCCGCCGGGGTTTCTTCTTCCTGCTCCGGACCGCGGCGCGCGACGCGGGACATCAGTACCCAGTCGGCGATCGCGAGCACGGCGAACAGGAGCGTGAAGGCGATGAAGGAGAACAGGATCTGGCCTGCGGGGATCCCGGCGACGGCGTCCGCGGTGCGGAGTTTCCCGTACACCAGCCACGGCTGGCGGCCGATCTCCCGGACCAGCCAGCCGAGGATCGCGGCGACGAACGGAAGCATGATGCCGTGCGTCATCAGGCGCAGCACGATCCGCGACTTCGCGAACCAGTCGCGGTACAGCAGCACGAGGCCGAGGCTCGAGCAGAGGAACGCGATGAACCCGAGATCGATCATGAAGCCGAGCGGCACGTCCACCGCCGCGTTGCCACTGGTCAGCTTGTCCGGCTGGTAGCTCTTCAGCCCGGGGAACTGGCCGAATCCGGCGCCGATGGTGAGCAGGCTGCCAAGGAACGAGGCCACCATGCCGATCCGCATCGACCGGCGGAAGAACTCGATTTCGGTGGTGCGCTTGCGGAAGTGATAGGCGCTGACGCCGACGACGAAGAAGCCGCCGGTCAGCAAAGCCGCCGAGAGCACGTGCGGCAGCGACGCGGTGAGTGCCGGGTTCGTCAGCAGCGCGCCGAAGTCCGCCAAGCGCAGCACGCCGTTCTCCGCCCGGGTGCCGACGGGGTTCTGCAGGAACGAGTTGGCCACCATGATGAACAACGCCGAGGCGTACGCGGTCAGCGTGACCAGCCAGATCAGCGTCAGGTGCAGCCACTTCGGCAGCCGTCCCCAGCCGAAGATCCAGAGCCCGAGGAACGTCGATTCGGCGAAGAACGCGACCAGCGTTTCGATCGCGAGCGGCGCGCCGAAGACGTCTCCCGCGATCCGGGAAAGCCCGGTCCAGGTCAGTCCGAACTGGAATTCCATCACGATCCCGGTGGCGATACCGAGTGCGTAGTTGATCACGTAGAGCTTTCCCCAGAACCGGGTCATGCGCAGCAGCCCGGGTTTGCCGCTGATGCTCGCCCAGGTCTGCATCAGTGCGACCAGGGTCACCAGGCCCAAGGTGAGCAGCACGAACAGGAAGTGGAAGGAGGTCGTCGTCGCGAACTGGAGTCTCGCGATCGGGAGTGCGTCCATGCCGCCGGACTATATACGTAGTGCGGCTACATGTAGCGGGCAAATGCATGATCCAGGGTCGATATGGGGGATTTTCCCTGGTGTCCCGGGGAAGTCCGGCGAATACGCTCTCCGGGTCGGTATGAGTAGACTGCCTAGGTATGAAGGCGGATAGCTTGCGAGGTCACCTCGACGCACTGCTGCTGGCCGTGCTCGACGGCCGGAAGCTGCACGGGTACGCGATCATCGAGGCCCTCCAGCTGCGCAGCGAAGGTGCGCTCGATCTGCCCACCGGCACCGTGTACCCGGCGCTGCGGCGGCTGGAGCGGGCCGGCTATCTGGCCAGCGAGTGGGACGTCGTGTCCGGCCGCAAGCGCCGCACCTACCGCCTCACCCGCTCCGGGCAGCAGGCATTGGCCGCCGAACGTGCCGAATGGCACGAGTTCACGACGGTCATCGGGGGAGTGCTGGGAGGCGGCGCATGGGCGTGACGGAGGCTGGCACGAGCCATAATCGCGAAGCTGCTGGTGGCAGCCGACCGGGTGCGGGTGTCCCGCATGGCACGGAGGCTGGCGTGAGCCACAATGTCCCGCAGGGCATCGAGGGGTACCTCACGGAGCTGGACCGGACGCTGTCCGGGCCCGCTTCGGCGAAGGCGGATCTGCTGGCGGAGGCGCGCGACGGGCTGCACGACGCCGCCGAGGCCTACCGCGACGGTGGCTGGGAGGCCGCCGAGGCCGAGCATCGCGCCGTCGCCGAGTTCGGCCCTGTCCGCGTCGTCGCCCGCGAGTACCAGGCCGAGCTCGGGATGCAGATGGGCATCCGCACGCTGTGGCAGCTCATCATCGGCGTCCCGCTCATGCAGCTGGCCTGGGACATGGCCCGCATTCTGACGTTCGGCGACTGGACGAAGCTGGATACGCCGACGCCGTCCTGGTACGGCTTCGTCGCCCACTTCACGCACGGCGCGGTGTTCGTCGTGCCGGTGCTCGGGCTCGGGCTGCTGGCCGGGATGCGGTGGCATTCCCGGAAGATGGACGGCAGCAGGCTCGTGCGGATGTCGGCGCGATTGATCGTCGTGGCCGTCGAGTTCAACATGCTCTCGGTCGCGTTGCTGATCATCGCGACCGGCATCGTGGACGCCGGCAGGCTGTTCCTGACCGTGCCGTGCGGGTTGCTGATGCTGGCCTGGGTGGCACTGAGCGCGCGTCTTGTCGTGCTCGCGCGACGTTCCTGGGGTGGGTGTGCCACGATCGTGGCGTGACGACCGCGCTGATCTACCTCGTAGTCATGCTGCTGGTGGCTGCCGTGGTGTTCCTGCTCGCCGCCGTCGTGTTCGGACGGGGTGAGGAGCTGGCGCCGCTGCCGCCCGGCAGCTCGCCGACCCGGCTGCCCGCCGAGGACATCACCGGCGCCGACGTCGGGGACGTGCGCTTCCAGCTCGTGCTGCGCGGCTACAAGATGTCCGAAGTGGACTGGGTGATGCGCAGACTCGGCACCGAACTGGACGAGCTGCGGGCGCGGGTGGCACAGCTCGAGGCCGCGCGGGAGGAGTCGGCGCCCGCGGTGTCTTCCCCGCACGAGGGCGCTCAGTGACCGACCTGGTGCTGTCGGTCGACGTCGGCGCGTCCGCGGGCACCACCTGGCTCGCGCTCACCGACTGGGCCCGCCAGGGCGAATGGATGCTGGGCACGAGCGTCAAGGTCGTCGAGGGCAACGGCCGCAGTGTCGGGACGAAGCTGGCGGCGTTCACCGGGATCGCCGGGATCGGCTTCACCGACACCATGGAGATCACCGGCTGGGAGCCGCCGGTACGGTGTTCGGTGCGGCATCTGGGGTCGCTGGTGCAGGGCACCGGCGTGTTCCAGGTGGTCGCGAAGGGCGCGAACCGCTCGGCGTTCGTCTGGGCCGAGCACCTGCGGCTGCCGTTCGGGCTGGTGGGCAGGCTCGGCTGGCCGGTGGTGCGCCCGGCTTTCGCGCTGGGGGTGCAGCAGTCGCTGCGCCGGTTCGCGCGGTTCGCGGAGGATTATTCGGTGGGGGATCGATGAGTTCGCTGGTGGGTACCGACGGCGTCGCGCGGTGTTCGTGGGGGAATTCGGCGCCGGACTACGCCGAGTACCACGACACCGAGTGGGGCGTGCCGTTGCGCGGGCAGGACGCGCTGTACGAGCGGCTGTGCCTCGAATCGTTCCAGTCGGGGCTTTCGTGGATCACGATCCTGCGCAAGCGGGAGGCGTTCCGGAAGGCGTTCAGGCGGTTCAAGCCGTCGGCGGTGGCCCGCTTCACCGATGACGACGTCGAGCGGCTGATGCAGGACGCGTCGATCGTGCGGAACCGGGCCAAGATCCAGGCCGCGATCACGAACGCGCGGGCGATCGCCGCGCTCGATAGGCCGTTGGACGATCTGCTGTGGTCGTTCGCGCCCACGAAGCACCGGCGTCCACGCACGATGGCGGACGTCCCGGCCATCACCGAGGAGTCGAAGGCGATGGCGAAGGAGCTGAAGAAGCGCGGCTTCGCCTTCCTCGGCCCGACGACCTGCTACGCGCTGATGCAGGCCACCGGCATGGTCGACGACCACGTCAAAGGCTGCTTCCGTGCGTGCTGAAGTGCCGTAAGGCCACCTTACGGGCGTCTGACGCCCGTAAGGTGGCCTTAACGGCACTCGCGCTACTTGCCCTGGAAGTTGGGTCGGCGCTTGGCGACGAAGGCCTCGACGGCTTCGGTGTGGTCGGCGGTGGAGCCGAGCGCGGCCTGCGCGGCGTCCTCGGCGGCCAGCGCTTCGTCGAGAGTGGACTCCGCGGCGACGGTGAGCACGTGCTTGATCTTCGCGTAGGCCACGGTCGGCCCACCGGCCAGCTTCGCGGCGACGGCCTGGGCCCGCGCGGCCAGTTCGTCGTCCGGGACGACCTCGCCGACCAGGCCGAGGCTCAGCGCTTCGGCGGCGTCGACGGTGCGCGCGAGGAGCATCAGCTCGGCGGCGCGGCCGTAGCCGATGAGCCGCTGCAGCGTCCACGACGCGCCCGAGTCCGGGCCGAGGCCGACGTTGGCGAAGGCCATCAGGAACGACGACGACGCGGCGGCGATCCGGAGGTCCGCGGCGTAGGCGAACGCGGCGCCCGCACCCGCGGCCGTGCCGTTGACCGCGGCGATGACCGGCTTCGGCATGTCGACGATCGCGCGGACGATCGGGTTGTAGTGGTCCTTCACGGTCCGTAACGGGGCGGGGTCGCCCGCTTGGAGCAGCCCGACGTGCTCCTTCAGGTCCTGCCCGGCACAGAACGCCTTGCCCGAGCCGGTGAGCACGACGGCGCGGACGGCCGGGTCCGCCGCGGCCTCGCGCAGGGCGGCGAGCAGCGTCTCCTTGAGCTCGACGGTCAGCGAGTTGTACGCCTGCGGCCGGTTCAGGGTCAGGGTCCGCACGCCGTCGGCGTCGGCGGTCAGCAGAACCTCGGATGTGGTCACGGAAACTCCTTCGGCGAAAGCGGTCAGGGGGAGTCTTTCAGTCCCGTGGGCGGCATACCAGCACCGATGCTCCCCGCAAAAGATCGGTCCGCGTTCGCGCCCGCCCGCTGATGAGGGACAATGGACAACAGACCCGGCTGGCTTTCACGAGCGCGACCCGGGCGCGCCGGTTGAGACGGAGGGAGCACGCTATGGCGGCCATGAAGCCCCGGACCGGAGATGGTCCCCTCGAAGTGACTAAGGAGGGGCGGGGCCTCGTGATGCGCGTACCGCTCGAGGGTGGTGGGCGCCTCGTCGTCGAACTCTCCGCGGAGGAAGCGAAGGACCTCGGCGCCGCATTGCAGGAGGTCACTGGCTAGTTCGCTCCGAAATCCCGTCCGTCCGACGTACCCCGGTCTCCCTCGGAGGCCGGGGTCGTGGTTCCTCTGCACCCGGAGGTTGCTCACTGTGCGTAACCCGCTACCCCCTGTTCCGACTAAGCTGCCCGAGATCGAGGTCTCGGATGGCCCCCGGCGCGGTGCCCCGACGGTGCTGCTGATCACGGCGCCGGGGGAGGAGGATCAGACGCCGGAGTTCGGCGGCCTGCGGGTCACCGGCAAGGCGGGCGAGGTGCGGGAACTGCCCGGTTCCGGCCCGCGCTGGGTCGCCGGGGTCGGTGACGGTTCGCCGAAGCAGTACCGCAAGGCGGGCGCCGTGCTGGTACGTGCCGTCGACGCCGCGCTGGCCGCGGACGTCGAGAGCGGTGAGAAAGCGTTTCGCGCGGTGCAGGTCGAGCTGCCCGAGGAGGCGTCGGGCGAGCACGTCGAAGCGCTGGCGATGGGCCTGCTGCTCGGGGGCTACCGGTTCTCCGTGACGTCCGATGACCCGAAGCCGTCGGTGCGTTCTTTCCGCATCCTCACCCGACACGAGCGGGCTGTCCCGGCGTACACGGAACTGGTGGAGCGCGTACGCGATCTCGCTGCCGCGTCGGCGCTCGCGCGGGATCTGGCGAACACGCCGTCGAACGTGAAGAACCCGGCTTGGCTGGCCGACACCGCGGCCAAGGTCGCCGGCGCGGAGCAGGGGCTCACGGTCGTGGTCCGCGACGAGAAGTGGCTGGCGGAACAGGGCTTCGGCGGAGTGCTCGCGGTCGGCGGCGGGTCGGCGAGCCCGCCGCGGCTGATCGAGCTGGAGTACCGGCCGCGCGGCGCGTCCGCCCATCTGCTGCTGGTCGGGAAGGGCATCACGTTCGACACCGGCGGGCTGTCGATCAAGCCGGCGGACGGGATGCACCTGATGCGCACCGATATGGCGGGCGGCGGCGCGGTCATCGCCGCGGTGCGGGCGATCGCGGCGCGGCGCCTTCCGGTCCGGGTCACCGCGCTGGTGCCGTCCGCGGAGAACCACGTCTCGGGTTCGTCGTACCGGCCGGGCGACATCGTCCGGCACTACGGCGGGAAGACGACCGAGGTCGGCAACACCGACGCCGAGGGGCGGA
This sequence comes from Amycolatopsis sp. NPDC059027, assembly GCF_042739735.1. Taxonomy (NCBI): domain Bacteria; kingdom Bacillati; phylum Actinomycetota; class Actinomycetes; order Pseudonocardiales; family Pseudonocardiaceae; genus Amycolatopsis; species Amycolatopsis sp. NPDC059027. Next base: position 90,889 of record NZ_JBHYIK010000023.1, read on the forward strand.
TGGTGCTGGCCGACGCGCTGGCGTACGGGATCAAGCGCTTCAAACCGGACGCCGTCGTCGACGTCGCGACGCTGACCGGCGCGATGAAGGTGTCGCTCGGCCTGCGGACGGGCGGGCTGTTCTCGTCGTCCGACGAGCTGGCTTCGCGGGTCGTTTCGGCCGGTGAGCGGGTCGGCGAGGCGTGGTGGCGAATGCCGCTGACCGAGGACTACGCCGAGCTGATCCGCGGCGAGCTGGGCGACGTGCGCCAGGCGCCGGGCGGCCCGGGCGGGATCACCGCGGCGCTATTCCTGCGCGAGTTCACCGCCGGCCTGCCGTGGGCGCACCTGGACATCGCGGGCCCCGCGCGAGCGGACAAGACCTACGACGACGTCGTCCCCGGCGCCACCGGCTTCGCCGCCCGCACCCTGGTCGAACTCGCCGCCTCCTACACGTGAGCCAAAGTCCGTGAAGGCCTCTTACCGGCGTTGAGCGCCGGTAAGGAGGCCTTCACGGCCCGGCGCTGGGAGGCGGCGGGAGCAAGGGACCTTTGCTATCGTTTGGCGACGAAACCGCAGGTCAGAACAGGGGTGCGGCGGTCAGGACGTGATCGCGGAAGCCGGCGACGGCGGGTGGCAGCTGCTCGTGCGCCCGCCACGCGAGCCCGACGGTCCGGCGCACCGGCGGGACCAGCGGCACCTCCGCGACCCCGGCGGGCGTGCCCGGTTCGAACCGGGGCAGCAGCGCGACGCCGAGCCCGGCCGCGACGAGCCCGCGCACGGTGTCGGACTCCTGCCCCTCGAACGCGATCCGCGGGGTGAACCCGGCGGCCGCGCTCAGCTCGTCGGTCATGCGGCGCAGGCCGTAGCCGTGTTCGAGGAGCACGAACTGTTCGTCGGCCAGTTCCGCCATGCGCACGCTCGACCGCCGCGCGAGCCGGTGCGTGGCGGGGACGGTCAGCAGGATCTCCTGTTCGGCGAGCAGCACCGAGGCCAGCGTGGGGTCGTCCGGCAGCGGGGCGATCAGCGCGAGGTCGAGTTCGCCGTCGATGAGCCGGTCGAGCATGTCCTGCCGCGAGCCCTGGACCAGGGTGAACCGGACGCGCGGATGCCGGGCCCGGTGGTCGCGCAGCATCGTGGGCACGATCGACCGGCCCATCAGGTGCAGGAACCCGAGGACGACGTGCCCGGTCTCGGGGTCGATCTCCTCGCGTGCCCGCCGCGCTCCCGCTTCGACGTCGGCCAGTGCGCGTTCGGCGGCCTCGGCCAGCAGCTCGGCGGCCCGGGTGAGGCGGATCCCGCGTCCGTCGTGGACGGTCAGCGGCGTGCCCAGCGACTCGCCGAGCGCGGCGACGCGCCTGCTGACCGTCGGCTGCGGGACGCCGAGCAGCTCCGCCGCGCGTGTGATGTTCCTCGTCTTCCGGAGCGTGGTGAGCAGGAGCAGCTGCGGCGCGAGCTGGGCAGTCAGGCTTTCATACTCCATCGCATGGATTATGGGCCATGGACGTATTGGACGTATTGATTAGCCGGGCTTACTTTCCGGGGTGTGACCACCGCAGCGCGCTCCGCAGTGTCTTCCGCCAAGACGTCCCGGCGGGTCAAGATCGCCGTCGCCGCGGCGGGGATCTCCTCGTTCGCCCTGCTCTACGCGCCGCAGCCGGTGCTGCCGCAGCTCGCCGTGGAGTACCACCTCGATCCGGGAAGCGCGTCGCTCGCGGTCAGTGTCGCGACGGGCGCGCTCGCGATCGCGGTGCTGCCGATCGCGGTGCTGTCCGAGGTGATCGGCCGCCGCCCGATGATCCTCGGCTCGGTGATCCTTTCCGTGGTCTTCGGTCTGCTGGTACCGCTCGCGCCGTCGTACCCGGCGATGCTGGTCGTACGTGCCCTGCAGGGTGTGGCGATCGCGGGCTTCCCCGGTGTCGCTGCCGCTTACCTGGCCGAACGGCTCGGCAAGGCGGGCGTCGCCGCCGCTGTCGGCGCGATGATCGCGGGGAACACCATCGGCGGCATGCTCGGCAGGCTGGCCAGCGGTTTCACGGCCGACGCGCTGGGCTGGCGCGGCGCGATGTATGTCGTCGCCGGGGTCAGCCTGCTGTGCTCGGCCGTCACGGTGGTCACCCTGCCCCGGACGTCACACCGGGTGTCAGGGGAGCAAGGGACCTTTGCTATCGCTTCGCGGGGCCTCGGGAACCAGCTGCGGCAGGTCGCTTCGGGGCTCGCGACGGCGGTGCGGCGTCCGGTCCTGCTCGCGCAGTACGCGGTCGCGTTGCTCGCGATGGGCGCGTTCGTGGCGCTGTACAACGCGGCCGGCTTCCGTCTCACCGGCGAGCCGCTGGACCTTTCGCCCGCGATCGCGTCGCTGGTGTTCCTGGCCTACGCGCTGGGCTCGGTGTCCTCGGCTGCCGCCGGGCGTCTGATCGCCCGCGTCGGCCGGACTCGCGCGCTGATCGGTTCGTTGCTGCTGACGCTCGTCGGGGCCGCCCTCACCCTGCCGGACTGGCTACCGCTGGTCGTGCTGGGCTTCGTCGTCCTGACGGCCGCCTTCTTCTCCGCGCACGCCGTCGCGAACGGCTGGGCCGCGGCCGAGGCGCCCGACGGCTCGCGCGGGCAGGTGTCCGGGCTGTACACGCTGTCGTACTACCTGGGCAGCAGCGTCGGCGGCGCTGTCGGCGGGTACGTCTACGGGCATGCCGGCTGGTCGTGGCTGATCGGCGCGGTCGCCGTCTGGCTGCTGCTGGCGGTGCTCGCGGTCGCCACCGGAGCCACCCGGACCTCGCGCGCGACGGCCGGACAGGAGCAAGGGACCTTCGCTCACGTTCGTTAGTGCACTAATGGTTGGCAGGCCAAGGGACGATAGCAAAGGTCCCTTGCTCCCTTTTCGCAGGTCAGACGCACCGCTCAGCTGGCGGCGGCCACCAAGAGCCCCCCGCCGACCGGGAGCAACGCGGGCACCAGCCGCTCGTCCTCCCGGATCGCCCGCGCGACCTCCCGCAGGCCCATCGTCTCGGGATCCCGCCGCGCCGGGTCGAACATGCGCCCGTCCGCCAGCACGTTGTGGAACGCGATGATCCCGCCCCGCCGGAGCAGCGCGACGCCCTTTTCGTAGTAGCCCGGGTACTCCATTCTCGCGGCGTCGACGAACACCAGGTCGTAGCCGCCGGGGGTCAGCCGGGACAGGACGTCGAGCGCGCGGCCGATGATCAGCCGGGAGCGGCCCGGCGGCAGCCCGGCCTCGGTGAACGTCCGCCGGGCGGCGCGCTGGTACTCGGGTTCGATGTCGATCGAGGTGAGGACGCCGTCCGCGGCCATCCCGCGGAGCAGGCAGAGGCCGCTCACGCCGGTACCGGTGCCCACCTCCACCACGGCCCTCGCGCACAGGGTCGCGGCCAGGAAACCCAAGGTCGCGCCCGCCGCCGGGCTCAGCGGCTCGCAACCGAGCTCGTCCGCGCGCGCCCGCGCGGCGGCCAGTACCTCGTCATCGGGCAGGTACCCATCGACGTACTCGGTCTCGGCGGGACCGGTCGCCGAGGCCGCATGCGTCCCGGAGTTCACGCAGGGAGGTTAGCGTTGCTTGTCGATAAATCAGCGCAGACTCCCTGGTAAGCCCGCTGGCGACTTCTCAGATAGTTCTCAGTCTCGTCTCACTAGAACCATAAGGAGACACGACAGACTCAGTCTCGTAGATACGGGAACACCGTGCCGATGGCCCGCGTTGGGTGGAGTAGTTGGGAGACACGCTGATGGAGGTGCCTGCTCCGCCGATGCAGAACGCCGTTTCGGACATGCCGGAGGTCAAGCCGGTGACAGTCGGTTCGCCGGACCAGGGGGAGGCGGCATGGACGCCCCCGTCCTGGGACGAGGTCGTGCGCGAACACGCCGACCGCGTCTACCGGCTCGCGTACCGGCTCACCGGGAACACGCACGACGCCGAGGACCTCACGCAGGAGACCTTCATCCGGGTCTTCCGGTCGCTGGCCTCCTACAAGCCGGGGACGTTCGAGGGCTGGCTGCACCGCATCACCACGAACCTCTTCCTCGACATGGCGCGCCGCCGCTCGCGAGTGCGCATGGAGGGGCTGCCGGAGGACACCGACCGGATCGTCGGCGACGACCCGAGCCCGGAGCAGGTGTACTCGAACACGCACCTCGACCCGGACCTGCAGGCCGCGCTCGACGAGCTGCCGCCGGAGTTCCGTGCCGCGGTCGTGCTGTGTGACGTCGAAGGCCTGTCGTACGAGGAGATCGGCGCGACGCTCGGTGTCAAGCTGGGCACCGTGCGCAGCCGGATCCACCGCGGCCGCCAGGCGCTGCGCGCGTCGCTGGAGCGTCGTCGCGCGGTGGCCCAGGAATCTGCGAAGGTGTCGGTATGACCGCACCGCGCTGGGGCCTGCCCGAGTCGCATCTCCTGCCCGACGCCGTAGTCGCGTTCGTCGACGGTGAACTGTCGCTCGGGGCGATGGACAGGGCGGCCGCCCATATCGCGCGGTGCGCGAGCTGCGCGGCGGACGTCACGGCGCAGCGGCAGGTGGTCGCCGCGGTCAAACGCGCCGGGGAACCCTCGATGTCGGCCGGATTCCTGGCCAGCCTCCGAGCCATCCCGGAGCAGACCGAGCTGCCCAGCGCCCCGGACAACCTGGCGGTCACGGCCGACGGCCAGCTCGTCGCGATCCAGCGTCCGGACAGGGTCGCCGGGCTACGGGAGACCGGTGTGCTCGGCGGGACGGCGCCGATCGGTTCGGCGGCACCGCTGGGCCAGTCCCCGAACGTCCTGGGTGGCGGCCGCATGGGCGGCGCGCGGAAGCGGGCGGCACAGGGGGCCGGTGTGGTCGTCTCCGGTCTGGTGCTGAGCGCGCTCGCGCTGGTCGGGACCTCCGGGGACAGCGGGAGCGACGCGGGCACGGATCCGGCGAGCAAGGCGCCGCAGAACGCGAACCTGCTGCCCGCGCGGATGGCGGTGGCCCCGTCGTCGCAGTTGCCGACCCCGGCGCCGACCTCGGTGACCCCGGTCGCACCGGCTGCGCACGCGCCCGCCGCGGCACGCTGACGGCGTTGACGATGAGGCGCTGACAGGCATTTCACTGCCGTTTCGGCAGACTCGGTGCCCGAGGCTTGGGTATCGTCACGCCCAGCCACCGATCTTGAGCCCCGGGGAATGATGACCGAGCAGCAGCCGAACACGCACCCGCCCCAGTCCGGTACGGCTGGCGAGGATCGGCTGGCCCCGCGCCCGCTGGACCGCCCGGCGGTCGATCCGGCGCAGGCGGCCACGTTCGGGCGGCCGCACGGCGTCGACGGCGCCTTCGACAAGCTGTACACGCCCGGCACCACGAACGGCAGGACCACGCCGCCGCTGGATCTCGCCCCGCCCACGCCGGAATCCCTCGCCGAGGCATTCCGGCGTCCGCCGGGTGCCGAAGGCGTGGTCCTGGAACGGCCTCGTGAGGCCCCGGCGGGCTCCGACGGTGGCACCGAACCTCCACTGTGGACGGAAACGTCCGATCCGTGGCGTGATCCCGCCGCGGGCGCGGTGCTGGCCGGTCCGGCGGAGCAGGCCGAGGCGGAGGACAAGCCGGGGCGTCGTCCCGCGGGTGCGTTGCTGAGCCTGCCCGAGGTGTTGTTCGGCAGGCGTGTCCAGCCGAAGGCACTGGCGCTGCTGGGTGTGGTGGCGCTGCTCGTCGGCGCGGTCGGCGGGCTGATCGGCTGGTGGATCGCCGACACCGGGAGCGAGCTCACCGGTACGGCGACGATTTCCGAGGCCGAGGCGGCGAAGGAGCGGCCGGCGGGCTCGGTCGCGAACATCGCCAAGCGGGTATCCCCGGCCGTGGTCTCGCTGGAGGTGTTCAAACCCGGCGGCAATTCCGGCGAAGAGGGCTCCGGCGTCGTGATCGACCCGCAGGGCTACGTGCTCACCAACGAACACGTGATCTCCTCCGCGGTCGCGGACCAGGCCGTGAAGATCACCGCGGTGTTCGTCGACGGCACCCGCACCGAGGCCAAGGTCGTCGGCGCGGACCAGAAGACCGACCTCGCGGTGGTGAAGGTCAGTGTGACCAATCCGACCGTGCTGCAGATCGGCAAGTCCGCCGACCTGCAGGTGGGCGACTCGGTGATCGCCGTCGGCTCCCCGCTGGCGCTGCAGAACTCGGTGACCGCCGGGATCGTGAGCGCGCTGAACCGCCCCATCACCGCGGGCGGCGACAATGGCGCGCCGCCGGTCACCTACGAAGCGATCCAGACCGACGCCGCCATCAACCACGGCAACTCCGGCGGCGCGCTCGTCGACTCGACCGGTGCGCTGGTCGGGATCAACTCGTCGATCCGGTCGTCGGGCCAGGACGGCGGCAGCATCGGCATCGGCTTCGCGATCCCGAGCGACTACGCGATCAAGATCGCCAAGGCGCTCATCAAGGACGGCAAGGTCGCGCACGCCGACATCGGGATCAACGCGTCCTCGACGGTGGCCGGGTCCAAGACGATGGGTGCCCAGGTCAAGAACGTGGCGCCGGGCGGGCCCGCGGCGAACGCGGGCATCAAGGAAGGCGACGTTGTCACCAAGATCGGCGGCAAGCTGGTCCGCGACTCCGCCGAACTGATCGTCGCGGTCCGCGCGCACAACGTTGGCGAGGTCGTGCCCGTGCAGGTAGTGCGTGACGGGGCGTCACTGGTCGTCGACGTGACGCTGGTTTCGGACTGACAGAGGACTCGTCCGCGGGCTGCCGGAGCGGGGTTCCGCGCAGGTACGCTGGGCGGGTAGTCACCGACGCCGGAGGTTCACGGGTGTTCGAAAGTGTCGGCTGGGGCGAGATCCTCGTGATCATCATCGCCGGCCTCTTCATCCTCGGCCCCGAACGGTTGCCGGGAGCCGCCTCCTGGCTGGCCAAGAGCGTCCGCAAGGTCCGTGAGTTCGCCAGTGGCGCGCGGGAACAGCTCCGGGAGGAGATGGGCCCCGAGTTCGAGCAGCTGCGCAAACCCCTGGAAGATCTGCGCGGCCTGCGCAACTTCGACCCGAAGCGCGTGGTCACCCAGCACCTGTTCGACGGCGACAGCGACCCGCTCGGCATCACCGGCTTCAAGAACGACATCAACGGGACGAATGGCGTGAACGGGACCAACGGTGTGAACGGCACCAACGGCTCCGCGAAGCCGAACGGCTTTCCCGCCGCGAGCACTCCGCAGGCCGAGCCCCTCAAACCCGGCGAACGTCCCCCGGTCGACCCCGACGCCACCTGATCCCGACTCAGTTCTTGCGAAGGTCACCTTGAGGAACCTGAGTTCCCTGAAGGCGGCCTTCAGCGCGTCCTGACCCGCCCGAGGGGAGCAGGGGACCTTTACTCACGCTTGTGTGCTGAGCACAACTAACGATAGTAAAGGTCCCCTGCTCCGTCCCGGCGATAGCAAAGGTCCCTCGCTCCCGTTCCCGGGGCGGCTCATGCACCGCGGTCGCACCGTGCACGTCGGAGAGAGCTCAGCGGCGCCCGGTGGGGGTGACGTTGAGCATCATCCCGGCCAGCCCGCGTGCCCGGACGGTCAGCTTCGACGCCGCCTCGCGCAGCACAGCCGACGCCGGGGCATCGGGCGCGGCGAGCACCAGGGGAGTCCCGGCGTCGCCCTGTTCGCGCAGCCGCGGGTCGAGCGGGACCTGGCCGAGCAGCGGCACCTCGGAGCCGACCGACTTCGACAGCGAGTCCGCCACCGTCTGCCCGCCGCCCGAGCCGAACACCTCCATGCGTTCCCCGGACGGCGTTTCCAGCCACGACATGTTCTCGATGACCCCGGCCACCCGCTGACGCGTCTGCAGCGCGATCGCCCCGGCGCGCTCGGCGACCTCGGCGGCGGCCTGCTGCGGGGTGGTGACCACCAGGATCTCCGCGTTCGGGATCAGCTGTGCCACCGAGATCGCGATGTCGCCGGTGCCCGGCGGCAGGTCCAGCAGCAGGATGTCGAGGTCGCCCCAGAACACGTCCGCGAGGAACTGCTGCAGCGCGCGGTGCAGCATCGGGCCGCGCCACACGACCGGCGTGTTGCCCGGGGTGAACATGCCGATCGAGATGACCTTCACGCCGTGGGCCTGCGGCGGCATGATCATCGTGTCGACCTTGGTCGGCTTCTCCCGCGCGCCCAGCATGCGCGGGATCGAGTGGCCGTAGATGTCCGCGTCGACCACGCCGACGGACAGCCCGCGCTCGGCCATCGCGGCGGCCAGGTTCACCGTCACCGACGACTTGCCGACGCCGCCCTTGCCGGACGCGACGCAGTACACCCTGGTCAGCGAGCCCGGCTGGGCGAACGGGATGACCGGCTCGGCGGCGTCGCCGCGCAGCGATTTCCGCAGCTCGGCGCGTTGCTCGTCGCTCATCACGTCGAGTTCGACGCGGACGTCACGCACTCCGGGGAGCTTCGCCACCGCTTCGGTGGTGTCCTTGGTCAGCGTCGCCTTCAGCGGACAGCCCGCGACGGTCAGGTAGATGCCGACCTTGACGACCCCGTCGTCACCCACCTCGACGTCCTTGACCATGCCGAGGTCGGTGATGGGTTTCTTGATCTCCGGGTCGTACACGTCCTTCAGCGCGTTGCGGACGTCGTCGACGCTGGGGAGCTGCTGTGTACTGGTCACCCAGCCCATGTTACGTACCGGTAGGGCTGCTCTGTTTGTCCCGGTTGGATTTCGGCTTGCGCGGCTTGTCGAGGTCCTCACGCAGCCGGTCCAGTTCGCTACGCAGGTAGTCGCGCGTGGCGACCTCGCCGACGGCCAGCCGCAGCGCGGCCAGCTCCCGCGCGAGGTACTCGGTGTCGGCCTTCGTCTGAGCGGCCCGGTTTCGGTCCTCCTCCAGCGAGACGCGGTCGCGGTCGTCCTGGCGGTTCTGCGCCAGCAGGATCAGCGGCGCCGCGTAGGCGGCCTGCGTCGAGAACGCCAGGTTCAGCAGGATGAACGGATACGGATCCCACTGCAGCGAGACGGCCGCCAGGTTCAGCGTGATCCAGACGATGACGATCAGCGTCTGCCAGAAAAGGTACTTCCCGGTCCCGAGAAACCGCGCGATCTTCTCGGTGAAGCGCCCGAACGAGTCCGGGTCGATGTTCAGCCGGAACCGCGTCTGGCTGCGCGGCTGGTCCAGCCGCCGCCTGCCGGTCAGTTCAGGCACGGTCCGCCTCCTCGTGCTCATGGTCGTCGTCCTCCGCGGCACTGTCGCCGGTGACATCGTGCAGGCCGGTTTCGCGCCAGTCCTCGGGCAGCAGATGGTCGAGGACGTCGTCGACGGTGACGGCGCCGAGCAGGTGGTCCTCGGCGTCCACGACCGGCGCGCACGCCAGGTTGTACGCCGCGAAGTAGCGGGTCACCTCGGCCAGCGGGGCGGTCGGGCGCAGCGCCGTCAGCCCGGTGTCGACGGCGCTCGCGACCAGTTCGGCCGGGGGCTCGCGCAGCAATCGCTGGAAGTGCACGACACCGACGAAGCGCCCAGTCGGAGTGGCCGAGGGCGGGCGGCAGACGAACACCATCGTCGCGAGCGCCGAGGGCAGTTCGGCGTTGCGGATGTGCGCGAGCGCTTCGGCGATCGTGGAATCCGGGGCCAGCACCACCGGCTCGGGCGTCATCAGCCCGCCCGCGGTGTCGGACGAGTACGCCAGCAGCCGTTTCACCGGCGCGGACTCTTCCGGCTCCATCAGTTCCAGCAGCCTGTTCTGCTCGGCGGGGGCGAGCTCGGCCAGCAGGTCGGCCGCGTCGTCCGGGCTCATCGCCTCGAGGATGTCGGCCGCGCGTTCCTCGGCCAGGTACGACAGCAGCTCCTTCTGGTCGTCCTCCGGCAGTTCCTCGATCACGTCGGCGAGCTTCTCGTCGTCCATCGCGTCGGCGACTTCGTGACGGCGTTTCAGCGGCAGGTCCCGCACGGTGGCGGCGACGTCGACCGCGCGCATGGTGTCGAACAGCATGAGCAGCTGCCCCGCGCCCTGTGGCTGGCCGGACAGGTCGGTCAGCCCGAGCCCGGCCACCTCCGACCACGGCAGCACCTGCATCGCCGACCGCCGCCTGCCGAGGCCGAGCCTGCTGGAGCGCTCCCGGATCGCCAGCTTCGCCAGCACCCAGTCGCGGGTGCGGGTGGGCTCCATCGCCGCGTCGACGACGGTGATCCTGGTCTGCGACCCCGGCAGCGTCGCGTGCGCGTCGAGCAGCTGGCCGAGCACCAGGACCTCGTTGGGGCGCTGGTGGAAATGCCGCATGTTGACCGATCCGGTGGCCAGCGTCACCGCGGTCGGCTCGATCGCGGTCACCCGCAGCATCGGCACGAAGACCCGGCGGCGGGTCGCGAGCTCCACGACCAGGCCGAGGATGCGCGGCGGCTGCTGGTCCAGGCGCAGGCCGGCGACCAGGTCACGGACCTTGCCGATCGACTCGCCGTCGGGCCCGAAAACCGGCAGACCAGCCAACTGAGCCGCGAAAACCCTGTTCACTGGGGCCATGGGGCAAAGGCTAGCGGGTCATCCGGCGGTTCGCGCGAGAGCCCATCGCGTGATCATCGGCGCGGGCGCGGTGGGGGAATCGTCGTCTTCGTCCTCGATCAGCCAAAGCCAGTTCTGGACGCCGCGTACGAGCGTCCACGCCCGCGCGCGCTCGGCGTCGAGGTCGGCGGCCGCGACGATCGCCGCCAGCCGATCGTCCAGAGTGGACTCCTTGAACCGGTTCCACAGCAAGGGAATCACGCCGTACTCCAGATCGCCCGCGAGCGGCTTCGGGTCGATGACCAGCCATGGCTCCCGCTGTCCGGCCAGCACGTTCTCGAAGTGCAGGTCCTCGTTCACCAGCAAGTTCGCCGAAGAAGGCCCGAGCGAACGACAGACCTCGACGGCGGCGTCGACGAACTCGCGCGGGAACGGTCTCCCCAGCTCTTCCCACTCCTCCGGCAGATCCTCCGCCAGCCGCCCCGCTTCGTCGCGCAGGTTCCGGGTCAGCCGGGGCGGCGCCGGAACGGCCAGCCGCCGGGCCAGCCCGCCGATGATCCCGACGGCTTCGTCCAGTGGCTCGCCGTCGAGCGTCCGGGTGGCGTCCAGCCGTTCGAGAAGCAGCGCGCCGTCGTCGGATGCGTTGTCCAGCAACAGAACCGCGCCTCGACCGGCCCATGTGGACAGTGCGAGCGGCTCGTCGGCGGTGTCCTCGTCCTGGAAGCCCAGCTTCAGCACCACCGGTGTCCCGTCGGGCAGCCGGGCGGGCTGGACGACGCCGACGTAGCCGTGCATCGCGGCGCCCTCGAACGTCAGGTCCCACTTCCGGGCGTACCGCGCGGCCAGCTCGGGCACCGTGGCCAGCCAGGCGACACCCTCGTCCCCGAGGACGGACGGCACCTGAGCGGCGAATTCCGGCGGGATCTCGATCACGCGTCCAGCCTGCCAGCCGGGGGCAAGAGCATTTCCCCCATCGGCGCCCGGGCGTACTCTCGGGGAGGGGGAGCGACCCAACGGAGCTGCCATGTTGATGGGAATCCTCAGCGCGGTCGTGCTCGCCGGTGGTGCCTGGCTCGCGGCGAGCGTGCGCGTGGTCAAACAGTACGAACGCGGCCTGATCTACCGCTTCGGCCGCGTCCGGGCGAGCGTCCGTGAGCCGGGACTCACGCTGCTCGTGCCGTTCGTGGATCACCTGCAGAAGGTCAACATGCAGATCGTGACCATGCCGGTGCCGGGGCAGGACGGCATCACCCGCGACAACGTCACCGTCCGGGTCGACGCTGTCGTGTACTTCAAGGTCATCGATCCGGTGGTCGCGGCCGTAAACGTACAGGACTACCGCTCCGCGGTCGGCCAGGTCGCGCAGACCTCGCTGCGCTCGATCATCGGCAAGAGCGACCTCGACGATCTGCTGTCCAACCGGGAACGTCTCAACCAGGGCCTCGAGCTGATGATCGACAGCCCCGCGCTGGGCTGGGGCATCCACATCGACCGGGTCGAGATCAAGGACGTGGCGTTGCCGGAGGCGATGAAGCGCTCGATGTCGCGGCAAGCCGAGGCGGAGCGGGAACGGCGCGCACGCGTCATCTCCGCCGACGGTGAACTGCAGGCCTCGCACAAGCTGGCGCAGGCCGCGGCGACGATGGCCGACACGCCCTCGGCGTTGCAGCTGCGGCTGCTGGAGACCGTGGTGCAGGTGTCCTCGGAGAAGAACTCGACGCTGGTGCTGCCCTTCCCGGTGGAACTGCTGCGTTTCCTCGACGCGCAGACCCTGAAGGCGACCGAGCCCGCGAAGGAGGCGCCCGCACCGGAACCGCCCGCGGCGGAAGCGAACGGCCACGGTGCCCCGGCGCCGAGACTGCCCCAGGAATCCGACGTCGTGACCCCGCGGCCCGCGGACTAGTTGTCGAGCTTTCCGTTGACGCCCAGGATGATGATCGTGGTGAGGAAGCCGATGTAGAGCGCCACGATGACGTAGCCGACGACGACCGCGGCCAGCGCGATGCTGCGCCCGCCCGCTTCGCCGCGGTTGGCCTTGGCCAGCGCGATGTGTCCCATGATCAGCCCGGGCAGCGCGGTGACGCACGAGCAGAACCCGAGGATCGAGCACACCAGCGCGCCGATCGCGAGGCCGTTGTCCTGCGATTGCGCCGAACCCATCGGCGGGACGCCGAACGGCGCGGGCGGGCCGTAGGCGGGTTGGCCGTACGGCGTTCCGTATGGCGGGGGAGGCGGCGGGTAGGCCGCGCCCGGATACGGCGTCGCCTGTGGCGGCGTGGTGTCCGCGGCGGGTGGGGCGAACGGGTCCGCCGGGGGAGCGTCCGCGGCGGGCGGCGGGCTCGCCGGTGGCTCGGCGCCCGGGATGTTCGCGACCGGGATGTCGAGCGGGACGACCGGTTCGAACGGTGCGGGGTCGGCCGTCGCGGGTGGCTCGTAGGAGCTGGGCTCGGCGGTGGACGGCGCTTCGTACGGCGCGGGATCAGCGGTCGCCGGCGGCTCGTAGGACGGCTTCGCCTGTTCGGGCCGGTCCTGCGGGTCGGGTGTGGTGCTCATGGGCTGTCCCCTTGGTGTTGATTCGCCGGGCCCTAACGGTAACGCCCGTGCCGGTGCGGGCTCAGCGCGTCCCGGCGACCCCGCCGAGGAAGGCGATGCCGAAGATGATCCAGAGCACGAACGGGATCAGCCAGAGCCCGACCGTGACGTAGCCGATGATCATCCCGGCCTGCGCCATGCCCTGGCCGCCCGCTTCGCCGCGTTTGGCCTTGCTGTAGGCGACGTGGCCGAAGATGATGCCGAGGATCGACGTCAGTCCGCAAAGGACGATCCCGATGAGGGAGCACACCAGCGACGCGATCGCCATGCCCTGCTCCTGCTGCGGCATCGGGCCGTAGCCGTAGTAGCCGTAGGGGACGGGCGGCCCGTAAGCCGGGGGATACGGCTGGCCGTAGGTCGGCGGCTGCTGTCCCGGCGGCAACTGCGGCTGCTGGCTCCCGTACGGGTCCTGCGGATAGGTCATCGTTCCCTCACCCTCTCGCGACCCGTCAGCGTAGCTCCCGGCCGGGTGAGCGTGAGCACCCTCATAGCAGGGTGCCGGGTTTCGCGTCATACTCACCGGTAACCCAGCGCCGGGAGCCGGCGTCCCCCTCCTGTCGGAGAAAGAGAGCTGCGATGGCCCGCCTCGCCCAGACCGCCGGTTTGACCGATGTGCAGTCGGAGATCCTTGCCACGGTTCGTTCGTTCGTGGACAAGGAGGTCATTCCGCACGCGCAGGAGCTGGAGCATTCCGACACCTATCCCGCCGACATCGTCGAGGGGATGAAGGAGATGGGGCTGTTCGGGCTCACCATTCCGGAGGAGTACGGCGGGCTCGGCGAGTCGCTGCTGACGTATGCGTTGGTGGTCGAGGAGATCGCGCGCGGCTGGATGAGCGTGTCCGGCGTGATCAACACGCACTTCATCGTGGCGCACATGATCAAGCAACACGGGACGCCGGAGCAGAAGCAGCATTTCCTGCCGCGGATGGCGACCGGTGAGGTGCGGGGCTCGTTCTCGATGTCGGAGCCGGATCTGGGCTCGGATGTCGCGGCGATCAAGACCAGGGCGCGGCGAGACGGGGACGACTACGTCATCGACGGCTCGAAGATGTGGCTCACGAACGGTGGCTCGTCGAACCTGATCGCGCTGCTGGTGAAGACCGACGAGGGCGCGGAAAAAGCGCATCAGAACCTCACGACGTTCCTGGTGGAGAAGCCGGAGGGGTTCGGCGAGGTGGCGCCGGGGCTGACGATCCCGGGCAAGATCGACAAGATGGGCTACAAGGGCGTGGACACCACCGAGGCGGTGTTCGACGGCTTCCGCATCGGCGCGGACAAGGTGCTCGGCGCCGCGCCGGGCAAGGGGTTCGCGTTCATGATGGACGGGGTCGAGGTCGGCCGCGTCAACGTCGCCGCCCGCGCGTGCGGGATCGCGATCCGCGCGTTCGAGCTCGCGGTCGAGTACGCCCAGCAGCGCAAGACGTTCGGCAAGGCCATCGCCGAGCACCAGGCGGTGGCGTTCAAGCTGGCCGAGATGGCGACCAAGGTCGAGGCCGCGCATTTGATGATGGTCAACGCCGCGCGGCTGAAGGACTCCGGTGAACGCAACGACGTCGAGGCCGGGATGGCCAAGCTGATCGCGAGCGAGTACTGCGCCGAAGTCACCCAGGACGCCTTCCGCATCCACGGCGGTTACGGCTACTCCAAGGAATACGAGATCGAACGCCTCATGCGCGAGGCCCCGTTCCTGCTCATCGGCGAAGGCACCAGCGAAATCCAGAAAACCATCATCAGCCGCGGCCTCCTGCGCGAATACAAGTCCCGCGGCTGACCGGGGCGTGGTGCTGAAGGACGCCATCAGTGCACTCAACGCACTGAAAGCGTCCTTCAGCACCCCCAACGCACCGAAGGCGTCCTTCAGCACGCACCCGGGATATCTCACACTCCGGTACCCCCGTCCGTACGTCGGGTAGGCACGGTTCGCACCTCCTTGACAAGATGGGGGACCTACCGAGCGCGGACGAGCGGGTGATGATGGTGACTGGACCTTTCGGCGGTGGCGGGCGGCAGGCAGGCGGCATGCCCCGGCTGCCGACGCCGCCGACCGGCTGGCCCATCGGGTCGTACGCGACCTACGGCGAGGCCCAGCAGGCGGTGGACTTCCTCGCCGAGAGCGAGTTCTCGGTCGGCGATGTCACGATCGTCGGGGTCGACCTGATGCTCGTCGAGCGCGTCATCGGCAGGCTCACCTGGGGCCGCGTGCTCGGCACCGGCGCGGTGTCCGGCGCCTGGTTCGGGCTCTTCGCCGGGCTGCTGCTCGGCCTGTTCGTCAACCAGGGGTTCGCGCTGCAGCTGCTCACCGGGCTGGTGCTCGGGGTGCTGTCCGGGCTGATGTTCGCCGCGATCGGGTACAGCATGTCGCGCGGGCGCCGGGACTTCTCCTCGGCCAGCCAGCTCGTCGCGGGCCGGTACGACGTCCTCTGCCAGCCGAGGACCGCCGAACGCGGCCGCGAACTGCTGGCCAAGCTCGCCCTCGGCTCCCAGAAGTAACGCCGTTACCCCATTCGGCGCCGGACCGGCAACCCCTCTTCCGAGCGGGATTCCAGGGGTTGCCCGGCGTTTCACGCCGCGGTGGGCTGAATCGTTACCGATACTGCTTGCGAGCACTGATCGCCGGGCATAAGTTGTCCGACACCAGTCGGGCGGCGGTGGAACTCCACCATCGTCGCCCGAGTACTAGCACGTCGGTGTGCTGGCACGGGTCTGCCTCAGCTCGTCGCGGTGCCTGCCACGCGTCGCGGCCTCCGGCGTGCGCGGGGCGAGGAGGCCTTTCATGGGGAAAAGGATCACCGCGCGTATCCGGGGACGGTCCCCCGGACGCCGCACCACCGCCCTGCTGGGCGCCGGCACCCTGACCGCGGGGCTGCTCGCGGGCTGCGGTGGCGGCGGGGGCGTCACGATCAACGTCTACCAAGCACCCGAGGACCACTTCCAGCAGGTCGTGGACAACTGCAACGCCAAGGCCGCGGGCCGCTACAACATCGTCTACAACAAGCTCCCGCGTGGTTCGGACGGCCAGCGCGAGCAGATGGTGCGCAGGCTCGCCGCCGGGGACAGCTCGCTCGACGTCCTCGGCCTCGACATCACCTGGGTGCCGGAGTTCGCCGAGGCGGGCTGGGTCGAGGAGTGGACCGGCGAGCACAAGGCGCAGGCGACCGAAGGCGTGCTGTCGGCGCCGCTGGAAACCGCCACATGGCACGGAAAGCTCTACGGGGCGACGAAGAACACCAACGTGCAGCTGCTCTGGTACGACGACCGCGTCACGCCGAACCCGCCGAAGACGTGGGACGAGATGATCGCCCAGGCCGAACAGCTCAAGGCGCAGGGCAAACCGCACAACATCGTGTTCACCGGCGCGCAGTACGAAGGCCTCGTGGTCATCTACAACACGCTCGTCGAGTCGATGGGCGGGCACCTCCTGTCCGACGACGGGAAGTCCGTGGTCATGGACGCCGGCGCGGTCAAGGCGCTCGAACTGCTGAAGCGGGTCACCTCCTCGGGGATCACCGACCCGTCGCTGACGAACTCCAAAGAGGACGATGTCCGGCAGGCCTTCCAGCGCGGGACCGCGGCGTTCGAGCTGAACTGGCCGTTCGTCTACGCCTCCTACGCCAAGGAGAAGCCGCAGGACGTCAGCCACTTCAAGTGGGCGGTCTACCCGCAGGCCGATCCGAACACGCCCGCGAAGACGACGATCGGTGGCGTCGACTTCGCCGTCAGCGCGTATTCGCAGCACAAGCCGGAGGCCTTCGAGGCGGCGTTGTGCTTGCGCAGCCCCGAAAGCCAGAAGTTCTCGGCGATCAACGACGGCGTCCCGCCGACGATCGAGTCGGTCTACCACGACGATGCCCCGGTCGATCCGAGCAAGCCCGTCAGCGGCGACAACCCGAACATGGCGGCGAAGTACCCGATGCGGGACAGCATTCTCACGGCGTTGAAGAACGCGGCGCTGCGCCCGCTCACCCCGGCGTACCAGAACGCCTCGACCGTCATGTCGAAGATCCTTTCCCCGCCCTCGGCGATCGACCCGCAGAAGACCGCGGACAAGTTGCGGGAGCAACTCGACGACGCCCTCCAGTCGAAGGGAGTGATCCCGTGACCGTGCAAGAAACATCCACTGTGGACACCGCGGCGCCCAGGAAGGGCAAGCCCGTCCTGTCCGAAGGCAAGAAGGCCGAGCGCAAGCTGGGCCTGCTGCTGTGCGCGCCCGCGGCCTTGGTGATGATCGCCGTCACCGGCTATCCGATCGTGTACTCGCTGTGGCTCTCCCTGCAGCGTTACGACCTGCGTTTCCCGGCGCAGAAGGAGTTCGTCGGCCTCGCGAACTACGCGGCCGTACTGTCCAATTCGTACTGGTGGACGGCGTTCGGCACCACGATGGTGCTGACGGTCGTCTCGGTCGCGATCGAGTTCGTGCTCGGGATGGCGCTCGCGCTGATCATGCACCGCACGCTCGTCGGCCGGGGCCTGATCCGGACCGTCGCGCTCATCCCGTACGGCATCGTCACCGTGGTCGCCGCGTTCTCGTGGTACTTCGCGTGGACGCCGAAGACGGGGTACCTCGCGAACCTCATCGCGCCGGATTCGGCTCTGCTGACCGAAAAGGTCCCGTCGCTGCTGATCATCATCGGCGCCGAGGTGTGGAAGACGACGCCGTTCATGGCGCTGCTGCTGATGGCGGGTCTCGCGCTCGTGCCGGACGATCTGCTCAAGGCCGCCGCGATGGACGGTGCGACGGCGTGGCAGCGGTTCACCAAGGTGATGCTGCCAGTGATGAAGCCGGCGATCCTGGTCGCGCTGCTGTTCCGCACGCTCGACGCGTTCCGCATCTTCGACAACATCTTCGTGCTGACCAACGGCGCGCAGGACACGTCGTCGGTGTCGATGCAGACCTACAACAACCTGGTCAAGGGGCTCAACCTCGGGATCGGGTCCACGATGGCCGTGCTGATCTTCCTGACCGTGGCGATCATCGCGTTCATCTTCATCAAGGTGTTCGGCACAGCGGCGCCGGGTTCGGATACTGGGGGGAGGCGCTGATGGCCATCGGAGGTGCGGTCACGACCGGCCGCAAGGTGAAATGGGGACTCGTCGACATCCTGGTGCTGGTGTTCGCGCTGGTACCGGTGCTGTGGGTGGTGTCGCTGTCGTTCAAGACGAAGGACACGATCACCGACGGGAGCTTCATCCCGAACTCGTGGACCTGGCAGAACTACGCGGACATCTTCCAGACGACGGAGTTCATCCGGGCGCTGGTCAACTCGATCGGCATCGCGATCATCGCCACCGTGATCGCGGTGGCGCTGGGCACGATGGCGGCGTACGCGATCGCCCGGCTCGACTTCCCCGGAAAGCAGCTGCTGGTCGGGATGTCGTTGCTGATCGCGATGTTCCCGCAGGTGTCGCTGGTGACCCCGTTGTTCAACATCGAGCGGAGCCTCGGCCTGTTCGACACCTGGCCAGGCCTGATCCTGCCGTACATCACGTTCGCGCTGCCGCTGTCGATCTACACGCTTTCGGCGTTCTTCCGGGAGATCCCGTGGGAACTGGAGAAGGCGGCCAAAATGGACGGTGCCACGCCGGCGCAGGCGTTCCGGAAGGTCATCGCGCCGCTGGCCGCGCCGGGCGTGTTCACCACGGCGATCCTGGTGTTCATCTTCTGCTGGAACGACTTCCTGTTCGCCATCTCGCTGACGTCGACCACGGCGTCGCGCACGGTGCCGGCGGCGCTGTCGTTCTTCACCGGGTCCTCGCAGTTCGAGGACCCGACGGGGCAGGTGAGCGCGGCCGCGGTCGTGATCACCATTCCGATCATCCTGTTCGTGTTGTTCTTCCAGCGTCGCATCGTGGCGGGGCTGACGTCCGGTGCGGTGAAGGGGTAAGGCCATGGCGGAAATCGTTCTGGACAAGGTGTCCAAGAAGTACCCTGACGGCGCGCTCGCCGTGTCCGAAGTGGACCTGACGATCGCCGACGGCGAGTTCATCATCCTGGTCGGGCCGTCCGGCTGCGGGAAGTCGACCACGCTGAACATGGTGGCCGGGCTGGAGGACATCTCCTCCGGCGAGCTGCGCATCGACGGTCAGCGGGTCAACGAGAAGGCCCCGAAGGACCGCGACATCGCGATGGTGTTCCAGTCCTATGCGCTCTATCCGCACATGAGCGTGCGGGAGAACATGGCCTTCCCGCTGCGACTGGCCAAAGTGGACGACAAGACCGTGCGGGCGAAGGTCGACGAGGCCGCGAAGATCCTCGACCTGACCCAGCACCTCGACCGCAAACCCGCGAACCTCTCCGGTGGTCAGCGGCAGCGCGTCGCCATGGGGCGGGCGATCGTCCGTAATCCCAAGGCGTTCCTGATGGACGAGCCACTGTCCAATCTGGACGCCAAGCT
Source organism: Amycolatopsis sp. NPDC059027 (assembly GCF_042739735.1). Classification (NCBI taxonomy): domain Bacteria; kingdom Bacillati; phylum Actinomycetota; class Actinomycetes; order Pseudonocardiales; family Pseudonocardiaceae; genus Amycolatopsis; species Amycolatopsis sp. NPDC059027. Next base: position 110,290 of record NZ_JBHYIK010000023.1, read on the forward strand.
CCGTGGTCAGATGCGGACCTCGGTGTCGAAGATCCAGAAACAGCTCGGCACCACGACGCTGTACGTCACGCACGACCAGACCGAGGCCATGACGCTGGGCGACCGCGTCGTGGTGCTGCGGGCGGGCTACGTGCAGCAGATCGGCTCGCCGCAGTTCCTCTACGACAACCCGGCGAACCTGTTCGTGGCGGGGTTCATCGGCTCGCCGTCGATGAACTTCGTCCCCGCGACGCTGGAGAACGGGGCCGCGCGCAGCGCGCTCGGCGACATCCCGCTGACCGACCGCGTGCGGCGGCTGGTCGAGGGCGCCGACGCGCCGCGCGAGGTCATCGTCGGCATCCGGCCGGAGTACTTCGAGGACGCGACGCTGCTCGACGCGGCGCAGAAGTCCTCGGGCGCGTCGTTCACCGCGCACGTCGACGTCCTGGAGTCGATGGGCTCGGAGAAGTTCGCGCACCTCACCGTCGAGGGCGAGCTGGCGACCACCTCGGAACTGGCCGAGCTGGCCGAGGACAGCGGCTCCGCCGACGTCCCGGGTGGCGGCGCGCAGATTGTCGCGCGGCTCTCGGCGGCGTCGGCCGCGGCGGAGAACGCGGACCTCGAAGTCTGGTACGACGCCGACAAGATCAAGCTGTTCGACCCCTCCTCCGGCAAGAACCTCACCTATTCGGAGTAGTCCGTCGCGGCTGTCCGTGAATGCCACATTGAGGGACTCAGAGTCCCTCAATGTGGCACTCACGGACCTTTTCCGGAGGTGCCCGGCTGGGTATCATCGGCGGGGATGGCGACTTTATGGGGAATTTCTTTCGACGCCGCGCCGATCTCCGGTCTTGTCGTGGAGTTCGTCAAGACCGCCCGGATATTCCGGGATCGTGGTTTCCGTATCTGTCTCGACCTCGGCTATGACGTCAAGGCCGACAAGAACGCGTTTTTCCGGCCGTACCGGGACGAACAGCGGCAACTGCCCGAATGGGTCGAACTGAGCCGGGTACCCGGAATCGAGCGGCTGCCAGGCTACGGTCCGGACCTCGTCACCGAGCTGATGACCGGCCTCGGTTGCCGGGACGAGCGTGTGGATTTCCTGGCGGACCAGCTAAGACGCCTGATCCTCGATGAATGGGCACGGCTGGATGTGTCCTTCGTGATCGTGGAGAACGGAACGCTGCCGGAGAACGTCGTCTACACCGAGGCGTTGTATCGGGCCATCGAGGAATACGGTGCGAGCAGAAGACTCGGCCGGTTCGTGGTGTGGCGGGACCACGATCTGATGTGGCAGAGTGAACCGGGAACGGGAAAATACGGCGAGTTCCCGTATCCGGGCACGGTCGCGCCCCGGAATTCACCGTTCGTTCAGTATGTCGTCCTGCACGCCAGGGCACGCGATCAGATGCTCGACTGGGTGCCGGGCCTGCGCGATATCACCGTGCTACCCAATACGTTCACCCACGCGACGGCGGAAATCACGTCACGCAACGCCGGATTCCGGGCCGAGTTCGGGATTCCCGGGCACGTTCCGCTGATCGCCCGATGCACCCGGATCATCCGGCAGAAACGCATCGACCGCGACCTGCGTCTGCTCGCCGCGCTGGGAAGCCGCGTCGAGCCATGGCTCTTCGTCGCCGGAGATACCGGCGAATCGCCGGAGGAGTACGCGCGGCTCACGGCGCTGGCCGAAGAACTGGGAGTGCGGGGCAGAGTGGTGTTCGGCGGACGGCTGGCGCCTCGGGAAAGCCCGTCGGCAGAGGGGTATTCCGTCCGCGACCTGCTCGCGCACGCGACCGTCATGTCCTTCCTGACCTCCTACGACTACGAGAGCTACGGGAACCCGATCGGCGAGGCCATCGCGTCCCGCGTTCCGTACCTGAGTACGCGTTACGAGCTGTACGAAACGGTGTACGGATCGCACGGCTTCCGCGCGCCGGTACTGGACATCACCGCACACGACCTGCCCGCCGAGTCCTTTGTGGACGAAGTGGCGGAACTCCTGACCGACGAGCGAAAGCGAGCGGAGATGGCGGAGCACAACTTCCGGCTGGGCGAACGCCGGATCGGCCGGGACCGCGCCGAGGAACTGGTGGATCGCCTGCTGCCCGCACCGATGGGCGATCGGGTACGGATGAGCGTGGTCGTCCCGGTGTTCAACGAGGCCGCGAACCTGCCGTCGGCGCTGGACTCGCTCTACGACCAGCGCGACGCCGACGGCGCGCTCCTCGATCGTTCGCTGTACGAGATCGTGCTGGTGGACAACAACTCCACCGACGACACCGCCGAAGTCGTCGCCCGGTTCACCGCCGGGCATCCGGACCTGGCGATCCACCTCGTCCCCGAACCGGAGCAGGGCCCGGCGTGTGCCCGCCGCACCGGAATGGACTTCGCCGCCGCTCGCAGCAGGCGCCGGGCCGCCGCCGACGAAGGCCGGTTCTATCTGGTCGGTGCCGACGCGGACTGCCGAGTCGCACCGGACTGGCTGTGGCAGCTCTTCGTCGCGATGGAGTCGGACAAGAAAGCCATCGGGGTCTGCAACTACTACTACGAACCGGAGCATTTCACGCACCGGCCGCGCCTGTGGCACGCGATCGACCGGACGCTGCGCTGCCGCGAGGTCACCTTCTCGCTGTTCGGCGGTTTCCCCGACGGCAAGGGATTCGCGGTGGATCGTGACGTCTACGAGGCCGTCGGCGGCGTCGAGATCTTCTACCAGCTGCGCGACGGGAAGTTCGTCAACCACCTCTCCGACGACTGGGACTTCGGGATCAAGGTCCGTGCTTCGGGTGAGGACATCGGCTACGCGCCGCTCTCCCGCGTCGAGATCAACCCGCGCCGGGTCAACCACGCGATCGAGGAGGTCATCACCGGCACGGCGTACGGTTCGGGCGGCACCATCGTGATGCGCGACATCCGCGTCGACGACCCGGTGGTGGATCGCGAGGTCGACCTCACCGCGGAGGAAGCGCAGCAAGCATGGGAGTTCTCCATCAAGGACTTCACGCCCAAGAACACCATTCTGCCGGTGCTGCTCACACCGTCCCTTTTGGACGACGCGAGGGTGGTCGAGTTCTTCGGTGCCGACCTGGCGCGGCGCCTGCGGCGGCGGATCGCCGAGATCACCGACGAGACGCGGCTGCGGGACTTCACCCCGATCCACTCGTACAAGACGCCGTCGTTCCGGCTGTATTTCGAATTCCGGGAGGAGATCTTCGCCCGTTTGCGTGCCACGGTCGGCGAGGACATCGGGTACCCGCCGCCCCTTCCGCCGTGCCTCGCCGAGGTCCCGGAGGAACGGTTCGCCGAATTCGTGCGCTACTACTGCGAGGACCGGGAATCCGGCGACGCGCACGACTATTTCGGCAACGGCGGGGTGTTCTGATGGACGCGCTGGAATCCCTGCTGGCGATCGACCCGTCGGCGCCCGTACCCGCGGTCCAGAAGGCGTTGGCCGATCCCGTCAACCGGCATCTACTCGACTATGTCACCGAGGACCCGTTCGGCGCACACGTCTTCCCTGGCAACGAAATCGGTTACGCTCCGGAGAAGTTCCTGGCCGACCTCGACGCCCAACTGGCGGACAGCGCGCCGATCCATCTGTGGTCATACATCCCGACCTGCGCCTACCGTTGCCGCTTCTGCCAGTACCCGGTGGTGCTCGTCAAGGGCGAGCCCGAAGTCGCCGACACGAAGGCCGCGCAGTGGGTCGACCGGAACATCCGCGAGGCCCGGCTGTGGCTGGCGAAGGTGCCGAACCTGGCGAAGGCGCCGATCGGCGAGTTCAACGTTTTCGGTGGTACGCCGTCATTGCTGCCCGCCGACGCGATCCGGCGGCTGCTGGACTTCTACCGCGAGAACTTCGCGTTCGGCCCGGACACGAAGATCCGGTTCGAGGGCGACCCGAGCACGTTCACGCGAGAGAAGCTGGAACTGCTGGCCGAACTGGGCTGCACGAAGCTGTCGAGTGGGGTGCAGTCGTTCGACGACCACGTCCTGGAGTTGTGCGGACGCGAGCACACGTCGGCGATGTGCGCCGATTTCGTCCGCAACGCGCAGAAGCTCGGGTTCGAGTGGGTGAGCATCGATCTGATGTACGGCCTGCTCGATCAGAGTGTCGACAGCGTCCGGCGCGATCTGGACGTCGTGCTGGAGCTGGCGCCGACCGCGGTGGTCTGCACGAAGCTGCACCTCAAGTCCTATTCGGACACTCGAACCGGCGTCGCCGGGGTCCAGCCCGCGGCGTGGCAGCTGCCGGACTACCGCGACCGGATGGCCGGGCGCGGGCATCACTGGCCGACGCTGGGGGAGCAGTACCAGATGCGCGAGATCCTCACGGAAGGCTTGCGCGGCAACGGGTACACCGAGTGGCCGACCATGTATTTCGCCCGCGGCGGGCAGCCGGAGAAGTGGAAGGCCATCATGGTCGACCAGGACAAACAGGAGGCCGAGGTCGCGATCGGGCTCGGTGGCAGCTCCAGCTGCCGCGCGTCGGAGGCGATCACAGATGTGCACTGGCAGCGGTACTCGGAGGCAGTGGAGGCAGGCCGGATCCCGCTCGGCTCGGCGACGCGGTTCAGCGAGCGGGCGCAGGAGGCGCGCGCGGTGAAGATGGCGCTCACGACGTTGCGCCCGCTGGACGACGCGCTGCATCGCCGCCGCTTCGGGCGTTCGCTGTTCGACGAGCCGTGGCTTTCACGATTCTCGGCGCTGGCCTCGCGCGGCCTCGCCGACGTCGACCCCGGCCGGGGCACGATCACGCTGACCCCGGACGGCGAGGTCCTCGTCGAAGCGATCATCAACACCGAACTCGCCTGACGCGAGGTCAGGGGAGTTTCGGGAACACGACGGCGGCGGCGGAGCGGGCGGCGGCACACGTCGCGTCGTTCGCGTCGCCCGCGGTCTCGACGACGATGAGTTCGGCCTTCTCGCTGCGCCCCGGTGGTCCTTGCGCGGTGTCGACCGTGCAGAACGCTCCGGACGTGCTCACCCGAGCCTCGCGCCCGCCGAGCGCTTCGGTCGGGCCCTGCGCGGCGGCCTGGTCGACCGAGAGCCGCAGGCTCACCTTGCCGCGGATGCAGCTGTGCCCGGACAGCGCCGGCGCCAGTTTGGTTTCCGGCCCGCTCGCGGCGTCGAGGTCGTGCGTTTCGATCAGCGGGCACGGGTCGACCCGGCCCCACGACTTGTCCGGGAACGCGAGCCTGCCCACCTTGCCCGCCGTGATCGCGGCGAGCGCGCCGCCGACCGCGGCGTCCGCCTTGGCGCAGCGCGCGTCGGCGGGGCCGGGCGTGGTGACGTCGGTCACTGACAGGTTGAGGCGGATCCCGTCGGCGAACGTGATCACTCGGGTGCAGGTGGTGTCGGTGTTGAAGGCGGACTGCTGGACGCTCACCCCGGACGGCGTCGATCCGATGTAGGAGTCGTACGGCTTGAGGTTCGGGTCGACGTCGGTGGACAGCGGGCCGATCATCACCACGCGGTGGACGTTGTTCTCGGTCAGCTGGGCGCGGCACCACTCGAAGGACGGGCCGGGCGGCTGCGCGACCTGTCCCGCGCCGGTCACTCTCGGCAGGTCGAGCAGGCTGCAGTAGTCGATGGTGCCGAAATCGCCGAGAGCGTTGACCGCGGTCAACGGCGCTGTCGTCGGGGGCTCCGGCGATGCCTGGGGTCTCGCGCATCCGGCGACGAGAACGGTACCGCTCAGGGCAAGGGCCAGTAGTCGGCTGATCCAAGGCACCGGGAGTGAGTATCACTTGTGGTGCGGGAAAAGCCACCCCATGTGCGCAATTACCCGCGGCGAAGTGGACGAGCGGTACGGCCGGCCCCCTAAGGGATGAGTCCGTCTCTTGCCTGATGCGAACGCGGCTTCACGCTGGTGAACTGGTGTTGTACGGCGGAAGTGCCGCCGATGACGAAGGATGTGACGACGTGAGTACTCCCGTGCCGCAGAAGCTGACCCGGCCGCGCCGTGGCCGCATGATCGCGGGGGTGTGCGCCGGGATCGCGCAACGGTTCGGCATCTCGCCGGGCGTCGTCCGGCTGCTCGCCGTGCTGTCGTGCATCCTGCCGGGGCCGCAGTTCCTGATCTACCTCGTGATGTGGGCCGTCATCCCCAGCGAGTGAGGGCTGTGCTCAGAGACCTTTCACCGAGGTCACGAAGGGGCGCCACGAGCCGGTGGACAGTGTGAGCGCGGGGCCGTCCGGGTCCTTGGAATCACGGACCGCGACCGCTCCCGAGGCGATGGCCACTTCGACGCAGGCGGTGTTTTCGCCCTGGCTACGGCTGCTCTTGAACCAGTTTGCCCGACTCAGGTCCACCGCTTCACCTCATGTGCTCACGTGGTCGGCGAGCTTCAAGAGGAGTTCGCGTGACTCCTGCTCGCCGAGTGCGATCTTACTCAGATTGGCGAATCGCCGTGCCAGCTCTGCGACCTGCGGAGCTTTGACCAACTGCAGGTTGCCTCCCGCATGGTCGACGTAGCCGAGATCATCGATCGTGTCCGGGGGAAAGGTCAGAATCGAGAAGGCCCTGCGCAGCCCCTCATGTGCGCCCGCAGCATCTGGGATCACCTGCACGGTGACATTGTCCAGCTCGGAGATCTCGATGATGTGCAGCAGCTGCGCGACAACCACGCTGCTTTTGGCGATCCTCCTGGTGAGGGCGGTTTCGTCAATGAGAGCGTGAAGGACGAGTGGATCTTCCTCACGGAGTCGTTTCGTGCGGTGCATGCGCACGTTGAGGTTGCGATTGCGTTCCCGAGTGCCGCTCTTCGCGAAGAATGCGGCAGCGTAGTCTTCGGTCTGCAACAAACCAGGAACCGAGGTCACCTCGAAGTTGCGACTGAGACCGCTTCCGCTTCCAGAGCCGGGTAGCTGTCAGCGGCCACGCCTTCGATCCTGTTCTGTCCCTTTTCCATCCGCGACAACGTGCTCGTCGACAAATCGAGGTCGGCACTGGCCTGTTCGAGCGTCAGCCCCGCCCGTTCCCGCCATGCTCGCAGCTCTTTGCCGAGCTGCAGCCGTTTGATCGCCGGAACGCTGTAGGACGCCACCCGCGTACCTCCCCTGTACCCCGTCTCATGACCACGCGGGCAGCAGTGTCCGTGCGGGAGGCGGACGTCGGGATCCCGGCTTGTTCACCGGATCGGGGAATCAGCCGTGGCGAGGAGGACGCCATGCGCAGGCGGCGGCGTCGAGGTCGTCGATGCACATCGGGCCGTGCGGCAGGTCGGTGGCGCGGCCCGGCTCGGCGCGGAGACCGTCGAGGATCAGCGCGAAGTAGCGCCGCCAGACGCCGGGCTGGATCGCGTGGGTGTACTCGATGACCTCGCCGATCATCTGGTGGAGCATCGGCATGTCGGTCGGGGAGAAGTCGGCACGCAGCTGACCCGACTCCTGCGCCCGTTCGATGAGCCGTGTGACCAAGGGCACCAGGCGGCTTTTCACTTCGGCGACGCGCTCGCGGCCGAACGCCTTGGACAGCATGACCTCGCGCAGGCCGCGGTCGCTCGAATGCAGTTCGACCGTTTTCCAGGCGAAGTCGAGGAAGCCTTCCCAGGGGTCCTCGAAGGCCAAAGCGGCCTCGGCCATCGTGCCGACCTCTTCGAGCCGGTCGACGAACATGGCCTCGACCAGGTGTTCCTTGTTGGGGAACCGGCGATACACCGTGCCGACGCCGACTCCGGCGTGATGCGCGATGTCGTCGAGGGTGGCTTCGAGCCCGCGCTGGGAGAAGACCTCGCGCGCGGATTCGAGAATGCGCCGTCGATTGAGCTCAGCGTCACGCCGCAGCGGCCGCGCCGGTGCGGCGGGAGCAGCGTCCCGTGCCATGTGTCCCATCTTAACACTTAAGTTGAGGCAGCCCCTCCGGTTCTTGTGTACCGTGATCGGCGTAAGGGGAGACGGTTACTCCACATAGCTTCGTTGCTCACTATTCGTAAGGGACCTTTCGATGACTCAGTCATCCGTCGCTGTCGCCGCGCCACCGGGGGACGTCCACAGCGCCAACCCGCATCACGCCAGACGCTGGCTGATCCTCGCGGTGATCGGCATCGCACAGCTGATGGTGGTGCTCGACGCGACCGTCGTGAACATCGCGCTGCCCTCGGCGCAGCACGCACTCGGCTTCTCCGACGACGCCCGCCAGTGGGTCGTCACCGCGTACGCGCTCGCGTTCGGCAGTCTGCTGCTGCTCGGCGGACGCCTGGCGGACCTGTTCGGCCGCAAGAACGCACTCCTCGTCGGCCTGGCGGGGTTCGCGGCGGTGTCGGCGCTCGGGGGAGCGGCGTCCAGCATCGAACTGCTGCTGGTCGCGCGGGCCGCGCAGGGTGTCTTCGGCGCGCTGCTGGCGCCGGCGGCATTGTCGTTGCTGACGACGACGTTCACCGACCCGAAGGAACGCGGACGCGCCTTCGGGGTGTACGGCGCGATCGGCGGTGGGGGTGCCGCGGTCGGGCTGCTGCTCGGGGGTGTGCTGACGCAATACCTCGACTGGCGCTGGTGCATGTTCGTCAACATCATCTTCGCGGTCGTCGCGTTCGTCGGTGGTTTGCTGTTGCTGCGCAAGCAGGAATCCGACGGTCCGCGGCCGAAGCTGGACCTGCCCGGCACCATCACCGCGACCGCGGGTCTGTTCGCCGTCGTCTACGGTTTCTCCAACGCGGAGCACAACTCGTGGTCTTCGGCGTCGGTGTGGGGCTTCCTGGCCGCCGGTGTCGCGCTGCTCGCCGTGTTCACCTGGCTCCAGACGCGCGTCGCGCATCCGCTGCTGCCGCTGCGCGTGCTGCTCGACCGCGACCGCGGCGCCTCGTACATCGCGATGTTCCTGCTCGCCATCGGGATGTTCGCGATCTTCCTGTTCCTGACGTTCTACGTGCAGCTGAACCTCAAGTTCACCCCGATCCAGAGCGGTGTCGGCTTCCTGCCGATGGTGGCCTCGCTGATGTTCGCCGCGACGACCGCGACGAGTGTCCTGCTGCCGCGCATCGGTGCGAAGCCGTTGGTGCCGACCGGCATGGTGATCGCGGCGCTCGGGCTGTTCTGGCTCAGTGCCATCGATCTGCAGAGCACCTACGCCAACGGTGTCCTCGGCCCGCTCATCGTGATGGGCCTCGGGATCGGCCTGTCGATGGCGCCCGCGATGAGCGTCGCGACTTTCGGCGTCGACCCGCACGACGCCGGTGTCGGCTCCGCCGCGGTCAACACGATGCAGCAGGTCGGCGGTTCCATCGGCACCGCGCTGCTGAGCACGCTGGCCAGCAACGCCGCGACGTCGTTCATCGCGGGTAAGCAGCCGACGCAGCAGCTCGCGGCCGAAGCCGCCGTGCACAGCTACACGACGGCGTTCACCTGGGCCGCGGTGATCTTCCTCGCGGGCGGTGTCATCACCGGCCTGATGCTGCGGCCGGGCAAGCCCGCCGCCGCCCCGGAAGGCGCCCCAGCAGCCGTCCACATGTGACACTGCGGCTCATGCGCCCGAATGTGGCGTTCGGTGCGTTGGACGCACC
>NZ_JBHYIK010000024.1:0-11222 GCF_042739735.1 Amycolatopsis sp. NPDC059027
CCTCGCCTGTCGATGATCCAGGTCCACGAAGACGCCGTCGAAGCCGTCGTCCCCCTCAAACGCCAGGAAGCCATGGGCCAGTTCGACCTCTTCGGCGGCGACGACACGCAGGCGGACTCGGCCGCGTCCCCGCTCGCGCACCTGCGGCTCACCGACGAGGAATACCCACGCAAACAACTCCTCGGCTACGAACGGGAAATGCTCGGCCTCTACGTCTCCGCGCATCCCCTGGACGGCGCCGAACGCATCCTCCGGAAGCACGCGAGGAAACCGATCGCGGCGCTCCTCGCCGATCCACCCAAGGAAGGCGAAGTCGTGCTCGCGGGGCTCATCACGTCGCTGGAGCGGCGGGTCAACAAGAAGGGCGAGCCCTGGGCCATCTGCACGGTCGAGGACATGGACGCCGCGTTGGAAGTGCTGTTCTTTCCCAAGGCGTACGCGATCTTCGCGGCGGATCTCGTCGAGGACAACGCCGTAGTCGTCAAGGGCAGGGTCAACTGGCGGGAGGACAAGATGTCGGTGTTCGGCGGCGGGCTCGTCCCGCTCGATCTGTCCGATGTGGACCGCGGCGACGCGGACCCGCCGCTGGTCCTGCTGGCCGCGGCCGAGAAGCTCGATCTCGCCGTGGTGAGCGAACTGAAGCAAACTCTGCTCGCCCACCGCGGCGACACGCCGGTACTGCTCGAACTCGTCAGCGAGCGGCGGCGCGGCCGCTACGCCCTCGACGACTATCCCGTGACGGTCAGCTCTCCGTTGCTGGGCGAGCTGAAAGGCATCCCCGGCGTGTCGGTCAAGGCATGACCGGCGCGCGACGACGTTTCCGCGCGGCACGCGTGATGGTCACCAGAAGGCCGACGAAGCCGGCCAGGAACAGCACCGCGCCGCCGAGGAACAGCCAGCGGCCGTTCGCGTAGCCGCTGTCGGACAGCGGGGTGCCCGGGAGTCCGGCGTCGGTGAACGCCGTCGTCGGGGTGAGCGTCCGCGCGGTCACCGGGTTCCCGACCGCCACGACCACGCCGTACACCTCGGACACCGGGACAGCTCCCGCACCGGCCACCGTGCTCGCCATCCGCGAGTCGAGGGAGTTGTTCCGGTAGTCGCCCGCTACGAACACCGTCCCCGGCGGCACCTGCGCGGTGAAGGCCATCTGGTCCTTCCCCTCCGCGGGCGGCAGGTAGAGGTACTCCTCGGTGACCGGCTTGCCGTTGACCTTGATGCGGTTCTGCTGATCACAGCAGGTCACCGTGTCGCCGCCGAGGCCGATGACCCGTTCGATCACCCGGCCAGGAGGTCCCCCGCCGGGGTAGGAACCGAAGTCGAAGACGACGATGTCCCCTCGGTGCAGTTCGACGCCGCCGGCCGAGCGGTAGGCGACCGTGCCCTGGGGAAGGGTCTGGCTCATGCCGGAGTACTTGATGGCGACGCGGCGGTAGCCGAAGAGCACGGTTCCCCCGCCGTAGACCGCGAGCCCGGCGCCGAGGACCACGACAACGATCATCAGCGCCAGCACCGGCGAGAGCCTGCGACGCGCGGTGGCGGCGGAAGCGGGCGAAGACGGTGGCGGCGGGAAAACCGGTTCGGTCACGTCCCTCTATCGGGGCACGAGCCCACGCGTTACCCCGTCCGCGGCGCGTACATGATCACCGCGACCCCGGCGAGGCACAGCAGCGCGCCGATGACGTCGTAGCGGTCGGGCCGGTAGCCGTCCGCGACCATGCCCCAGACGAGAGATCCGGCGACGAACACTCCGCCGTACGCCGCGAGGATCCGGCCGAAGTGCGCGTCGGGCTGCAGCGTCGCGACGAACCCGTACAGTCCTACTGTGCCGTTCGTTACTAATCCGACCACAGCCACGGCCGAATGACTTCGTAGCAACGGTTACGTGCCGCGCAGGGGTCGGCCTACTTTTGGCCGGATTAGTAACGCGACAATGCCGCCGCCGATCCAGAGCAACCCGCGATGTTCGCGGATTCCCTGCCACACCAGCCAGGCGCCGCCGATCTCCAGCACCGCCGCCGCGACGAACAACAGGATCGACCGGACAAGCACAACGCCACGGTAGCTCAGCGGCACACCGCGCCACGCACCGCCACGGCGTTGCTGGTGTAGACCGCGCCGCCCACGGTGGCCTGGACCTGGAAGCAGTACCGGCGCTTCGGGTCCACCGGCACCGTCTTCGTCCTGACCCGCCCCGCCAGGAGGACTTGCGTGGGCTCGCCCTCCTGCGCGATCACCACGCCGTAGTCCATCAGCCGGGAGGTCCGCCAGGTGAGCACCACGTCGGTGCCGCGGTCGACCGGAGGGTCCAGCACGACGACCTCGTCAGCGGCGGACGCCGGGGGCGAGGCGGGCGCCGAGGATGGCGTCGGTGAGGACGACGCCGGCGACGATCCGGGCCCGCCGCCCAGCGACAACCACACCGCGAGCGCGCCGACGGCCACGCACGCGACGCCCACCCCGGCGAACGACAGCATCCGGCGCGCGCCGGACGGCGTGGCCTCCGGCGGCGCCGGGGTCACCCCGGACACGACCGAACCCGGCGGGAGCGAATCCGCCGGCACCGGGCGCGCCTCGGGAACGGACATCGGCGGCGGGAACGTCTCCGCGTCCGCCACCGGCGGCATCGTGTCCACAAAGGACCTACGCGGCGCTGGTTTCGCCTGCCACGAAGCGTCTTCGGTACTCGGCCACTCCGCGGGCGGGAACACGACCGGGGAGAGCGACGTGCCGGGCAGCAGGTCGGCCAGCTGCTCGGCCACCCACGCGGCACCCGGCGGGCGGCGCTCGGGCTCGGGCAGCAGCAGCTGGGCCACCACCTCGGACAGCTGGTCCGGGACACCGGGCCGGTCGATCCTGGGCACCCGTGTCCGCAGCAGCCGCAGCATGCGGTCGCCGAGCCGCTCGCCCAGTCTGCTCGGCAGTGGCGGCTCCCCGGTGAGCGCGGTGTGCAGCAACGCGCCGAGGCCGTAGAGGTCGCTGCGCTCGTCGAAGGTGTCCGTGCGCAGCGTCTCCGGGGCGAGACCGTCGAGCAGGCGCTCGACGTCCCGGGGGAACGCCCGCCGCAGCGCCACCCCGAAGTCGGCGAGCACGGGCTGCCCCGACATCCGGATCAGCACGTTCGACGGTTTCACCCCGCCGTGCACCACCCCGACCGCGTGCGCCGCAGCGAGGGCCGCGGCGATGGCGTGGCCGAAGACCAGCACGTCGCCGGGTGCCAGCGCGCCGGTCCGCGCGACCACGTCCGCCAGCGACTCCTGGCACAGCTCCATCCGCAGCGCGTGCCTGCCGTCGGCGACCTGGTCGAGGTCCTGCACCGGCAGGATCGCGTAGGTCCCGACGAGGTCGGCGAGCTTCGTCTGCTCGTCCTCGAGGGTGGTCAGCGTGCGCCGGTCGATCCGGTCCGGGAACACCTTGAACGCCACCGGCACCCCGTCGGAGTGTCCGGAGTAGACGGTCGCGACCGGGCCGGTGCCGATCGGGGCCGACCAGGCACCCGGCGACGTCGTGCCACCGGGCCGGCGCCGCCGGAAGGACGACCGGAAACCCGAGCGTTGCTCGATCATCATGCCACCGCCACAACCTCTCGTGGTGGGAACAGGCAGCGCGGGTCGAACGCCGCCCGTACCCGCTGGCGCCGCGACCGTTCGGCCAGGCTGCGGCGGATCGCGTCGACGGCGCCCCACGCCTGGTTCAGCGTGCCGCCGTCCGCCCCGTTACCCGACCAGAGCGCGATGTCCACTTGGGACGCCAGCCACACCAGCCCGTCCACCACGGTCCGGTCGAGGGTGGCCGACGCCGCGACGGACAGCTCACGGACGGTGGTGCCCGCCGGGCAGGAAACCCCGTGTGCGCGCACCAGATCCCGTGCCTCCCACCAGGCCGCGATCACGCCGTCGGCCCCGGTGCGGCGGCGCCTGCGATATCCGCGCCAGGTCTTGACCACCGGCAACCCCGCGACGCCGAGCACCAGCAACGCGAGGAGACCGAGCAACACCGGCACGATCAGTTGCGCCAAGGGCAGGTTCATCGCACCCGTGTCCCCGGTGTCCTGATCGGACGGTGGCAGCTGCGGGTCCTTCAGGTCCCGTGTCGGCGGCAGTTCCGCGCGGGCCTGCGCGGTGGCCGCCGCCAGCCCGGTCGGGGAAGCGCCGGGCGCGCCGCCGGGACCCGCCGCCGTGCCGCTCGGGTCGAGCGGCACCCAGCCGACGCCGGCGACAGCGACCTCCGGCCAGGCGAGGACGTCACCGTCGCGCACCACCACCGGCGTGCCGGGTGGCGCGGCCGGGGCGCGGAAGCCCACTGCGATCCGCGCGGGGATGCCGACGATCCTGGCGAGCGCCACATAGGACGCCGCGAACTGCTCGCTCGTCCCGCGTTGGGTCCGCAGCAGGAAGTTCCCGAGCTGCGGCCAGCCGCTGCCGGTGGGCAGGCCGGGCCCGGTGGCGACGTGGTAGTGGGTGCTCAGGTAGCGCTCCAGCACGAACGCGGCCTGGAAGGACGGCCGCAGCCCGCCGACCGCCGTCCTGGCCAGCTCGCCGATGCCCGGCGGGACGGCGCCGAGCCCGCGGGCGGGCACCGTCGAGTCGATCGGGGCGTCGGCCAGCTTCCTGGCGTCGACGTCCGGCTCGCGCCAGCTCAGCCGGTAGCCGACGGGCCCGGCGGGCTCCTGGGACAGCAGCATGCCGGATGCGGGGGCGATCAGCGGGGCCGCCCCGGTGACCTCGGCGGGCGTGGCCTGGCTCGGCAGCCATGGTGTGTCCACAGTGGATGCCTGAATCTGTGCACTGTGGACGGTGGTGGGCGCGGTGACGCCCGGCGCGGGGTCCAGCCGGGTGCCCATCCGGCGGTAGTCGTCGTCGGGGAACCAGTTCGCGCCGTCGAACTCGTCGAGTACGGCGAGCCGCCAGCGGTCGACGCGATCGGGGCTCGTATAGCTGAAGACGGGGTTCTCCGGCTGCTTCAGCCGGGCCGCGACCTCGTCGAGCGGATTGGTGACCCGCGTCGGTGGCAGCGGCACCTCCCGGCCGGTCCGTGCCGACAGCGAGGGCCGGTTTCCCTGGTCGAGCACCGTGACGACGACCGCACCGGCAGTGCCGAGCAGCACGGGCACGACCAGCGCCAGCGCGGTCACCTGCCGGGCGCTGACGGAATACGGGCGCCGCAGGACGAACAGCGTGGCCGACAGCGCGGCGTAAGCCAGCCCTGCGACTGTCCCCAGTGGACCGGTCAACGCGACGTACGCCTGGCTCACACCGAGCAGCACCAGCCCCGGCACCAGCGCGGCCGGGGTCCAGCGCAGCAGTTCGACGGCCAGCACCGCAGTGAGCAGCACCGCGAGCGGCACGAACAGCAGCAGTTCCGCGTCCGGCCTCGCGGGCCAGGTCGACTGCAAGGTGAGCTGCCACGAATGGACCGCGCCCCCCGCGAGCGCCCGCCACGTCTCACCGGTCGGCAGGCCCGTTTCCGTCGTGTCCCGCAGTTCGGTCTCGATGACCGCGACCAGCCCGGCGACGAGGGCGAGCAGCGGCCGCCACGGCCTGAGCACGGGCAGCCGCGCGCAGACCTCGGCCACGAGCACGCTCGAAAGCAGTACCGCCGCGATCGGCACCAGCAGCGGGACGAACCCGAACACCGGCGCGAAGAGCAGGCCGGACACGGCCGCGGTGAGCAGTACGCACCAGACGGCCAGACGGGACCTCATGCGATCGCCTCGGTGTCGAATCCCTTGTGCCACAAGCTTTTCATCGCGGCATCACCACGTTCCACCGGCGGACGGCGTCCACTGCGCCGGTCGCGGCGACGACCTTGGCGCCCGGCACCACCGGCACCGCTCCCCCGCCGAGGACGACCACGACGAGCGGGGAGTACCGCGAGCGAACCCCGGTCAGCGAAGCGAGATCGGCGGGCGGCAGACCGGCGGTGATGACGGCGAGCCCACCGCCCCCGGACCGCGAAAGCGAGCCGGGCACGAGAGCCTGTCCCGGGTCGCGGTGCGGATCGAGCACGGTCAGTTCGTCGAGCAGCAGCCGCACGGCCGACGGCCCGCCCGCGGTCGCGACGTCGAGGCCGCACGAGGTGACCAGACGACAGCGGTGGCCTGCCCCGGCGGCGGCCGCGACGAGCGACGCGGCGACGTCGACGGCCTCCTCGAAGAGCGCGTCGGGAAAGCGGGTGTCGAGCAGGACGGTGAACCTCGGCTGATCCGGATCGATGTACTCACGCACCATCAGCTGCCCGGTACGCGCCGTGGCTTTCCAGTGCAGGTGCCGCACTTCGTCCCCGACCGTGTATTCGCGCACCTCGCGCAGGTCGAAGGAACCGCGCAGCGCGTCGTTGGACGCCACGCCTTCGTGGTGGTGCCGTGGATGACCGCCCGCGAGCGCGCGGACCGGGTGCACGCGCGGGTGCACCCACAGGGTCGTGGTGTCGCCGGTGGTCACGTGAGCGCGGCCGAGCCCGAACGGGTCGACCCTGTCCAGCGTCAGCGGGCCGACCTGATGACGGCCGCGTCGTCCGGTCGGAAGGTCGTAGACCCGCTCGGTTTCCTTGTGGGGCAGCAAAGCGGGCACCGCCACCGCGTGGAACCCGCTCCCGATCCGGTCTCCCGCGGTGAACCCGGCCTGACGCCGGTTCGCGGTGCTGCGCACCCGCAGCTTCGCGAACGCGGCCCCGCCGCGCTCGACCCGTTCGGGATAGACCTCCCTGGTGACCCGCACCCGCGGCCGCCGCGCGGTGAGCGCGACGGCCGCGAGCAGGATTCCGCCGCAGAATCCCGCCAGTGCGAGAAAAAGGGGATAACCAGCCCACTGCCCGGCGGCGAACAGCACGGGCGTGGCCGCGAGGACCACCACGCCCCGCCGGGTGGGCCGCATCGCCGGGGTCATCAAGCCCCCGTGCGGGTCATCCCGGGTGCCGGCACGGCGGCGAGCACCTTGTCGATCACTTCCGCGGGCGAGACCTGGTTCAGCTCGGCCTCGGAGGTGAGGATGACGCGATGCCCGAGCACCGGATGCGCGATCTCCTTGACGTCGTCGGGAGTGACGAACGCGCGGCCACGCGTGGCCGCGACCGCCTGCGCCGCGCGGATCAGCGCGATGCTGCCGCGCGGGCTCGCGCCGTACCGGAGCGCGACGTGTTCCCGGGTCGCCGCGGCCAGTTTCGCCGCGTACTCGCAGATCGCGCGCTCGACGTGCGCGGCCCGCACCTGCGTCACGGCGCCCAGCAGGGTCGGGATGTCCACCACAGGCGAGAGTTCGTCCGGGTCGACCCCGGCGCAGTCGCTCATGATCACCATGACCTCCGCGGCCAGATCGGGATAGCCGACCTCCAGTCGCATGAGGAACCGGTCGAGCTGCGCCTCCGGCAGCCGGTAGGTGCCCTCCATCTCGATCGGGTTCTGCGTCGCCACCACGAGGAACGGGCGCGGCACCTGATGCCGCACGGCGTCGACGGTGACCGTCCGCTCGGCCATCACCTCCAGCAGCGCCGACTGCGTTTTCGGGGTACCACGGTTGATTTCGTCGGCGAGCACGACGTTGGCGAACACCCCGCCGGGGTGGAACTGGAACCGCTCGGCGTGCTGGTGGTAGACCGGGACGCCGGTGATGTCGCCGGGCAGCAGATCGGGGGTGAACTGGATGCGGTTCCAGTTCCCGCCGACACTGCGCGCGAGACAGCGGGCCAGCGTCGTCTTGCCGAGACCGGGGACGTCCTCGACGAGGAGGTGTCCTTCGGCGAGCAGCGCGGCGATCGCGAGGCGCACCAGGTCGGGCTTGCCGCGGACGACGGTCTGCACATTCGCCGCGATCCGCTCGTAGACCTCGTGCGCCGGTATCGCGGGCGCTCGGTTCATCGTTTCTCCCACTTGATTTTGTTGGATGTAGCGAGGGCCCTGCCGTTGGCGTCGAGCACGGTGATCCAGACAGTTTGGCCTGGTACGTCATAGTTGACCTTGTTGTAATTCACCGAACCGTTGGCGTCGGTCGGAGTGGTGTCCTCCTCGTGGACCTTGGGATTGCTGTCAGAACTCAACCTGAGCGTGTATCTGGTATTCGGCGCAAAGCCTTTCAAGGACGCGTTGATCCAGTAGCAGTTCGGCCTCTTGCAGTTGTCGCTAGACCCAGGCGCGCCTTGGCTGATGGTGATGGTCCCCTGCGCCGCGATCTGGATCGTCTTCGACGAGGAAGCGCCGTTCAGCGTTTGCCCGTCGGCGGTTTTCGTGACCGCGTAAACGGTGAAGGTGACCGATCCGCTCAGCCCGCCGTACGTCATGCTGGTCCCGTTGGTGGTCTGCGAGCCCTTCCCTGTCGCGCTGATGACGTAGTGCACGAGCGTGCCGCCGTTCATCGCGGGCGCTCCCCAGCTGACGACCGCTCCAGTTCCCTGGGGCCTCGCGGTGAGGTTGGGCGGCGCGCCCGCGGCGGCCACCGGGGTCACCGTGGCCGACGCACCCGGTCCGGTGCCCGCCTTGTTCACCGCCGTCACCGTCATCGTGTAGCGGGTTCCGTTGGCCAGACCGGAAATGTTCGCGCTGCGCGCGTCGCCGCCGACGGTCTGGGATCCGCCCGCCCAGCTGATCCGGTAGGAGGTGATCGGCGCGCGGTTGTCCGGCGCCGCGCCCCACGACACCGTCGCCGAGCCGCTGCCAGCGGTGGCCGACACCGACGACGGGGCGCCGGGTGGGCTCGCGGGCGCGGTCGGCTGGGTTTTCGGCGGTTCGGCCGCGGGCGGCGCGGGCTTCGGCGGGACCGGGTTCTGGGGCTCTTGCCTGCCAGGGGGTCCCTGCCGGTCTCCCGCTCCCGGCCCCGGCCGCTGCTGGCCCTGCCCACCCGGTGGCGCGACCGGCCCGTCCGTGCCACCACGGCGCTGTTCCACCGGCGGTACCACGCTTCCGTCGGGCGGATTCTGCGGTTTCGGCACGTCGCCCGTGCGGTCGCCGCCGATCGGGACGTCGACGATCTTGCCGTCGTGATCGACGACGAGCACGTGCGCGCCCTCGGCGCCGTCGACGTAGACGCGGCCGTCCTCGCCCCGGCTGACGCGCGGAATCCCGGACTCCGGCGGGATCGGCTGCGAGCCGACCTTCCTGCCGGTGGCGTCGTAGGTCAGCAACGTGCCGGACTTCTTGTCGACCAGCGCGACGACACGACCGGTCGACACCGGGTCGCTGTAGTCGCCCTCCGGCAGTTCGACGATCACCGGCTTCTCGCCCCGATGCGTGGTGTCGACGAAGTACAGGCGGTTGCTCTGCCGGTCCAGGATCGCGACGCGGCCGGACACGTCGTTGGCCGCCGGGTTCGCCTGTCGCGAGGGCGTGACACCCAACGGCAGCGGGGCGCCGAGGCCCGCCGCGCCGACCGGCCGGAGTTCGGCCGCGGTGGTGTCGACGAACCACGGCTGGTCGGCGACGAGCGTCAGCGCGCCGGTGTGGCCGGCCGGGACGGACACCGGGCAGGCCGAAAGCTGGTCGGCGCCGCTGACCAGATCGCAGAGCAGGGCCGAAGTCTTGCGGAACAGCCACAGCGTCCCGTTGCTGGTGGCGACCGGATCGCCCACCGGACCGCCCGCGGACATCGACGCGGGCGGATGGCCGAGCCGCACCACGCGCCCGGCCTCACGATAGACGAGGTACGGACCGCCCGCGGTTTCCACTCCGACCGCGACCTCGCCCGTCGGCGGCACGATCGACGGCTCCACGGCGAGGTTCGACTTGCCGAACTCGGTGATCCGGCCCTGGCCGACGACGTAACCGCTGCTGTCCCCCTGCACCACCTGACTGCCCGGATCGCCGGGCACCGGGGTCTGCGCGTCGACGCTGCTGGTCGCGCCGTCGACGTGGAACACCGCGCGGGCGGCGAGGTTGTAGACCCAGTGCCCGACCGGCAGGAACTGCATCCCGCCCAGCGGCTTGGCGGCCCCGGTGAGCGCGACGGTCACCGTCGCGCCGCAGGTCACGGCGATCAGCACCACCGGCACGCGGCGGCGCCAGGCGCGGCCGCCCGCAGTCATCCCCTTCACCAGGCGGACCCTAGGCCCGGCCGCCGGGAGGGGTCCCGAACGCGTTTCGCGATCCCGGCCGGGAAAGCCGAAAACGGCCTTGGCGCGGGGATTTCCGCCTTAGGATCCGGCCATGACGATTCGCCGGACGTTGCGGAAGACCATGGCCCTCACCGCGGCCCTCGCCATCACCCTCACCGGTGTGGGGACGGCTCAAGCGGAGGAAAACCCGCCGGTCTCCGACAGACAGTTGCTGTTCTTCAACCACGCCTACGGGGTGTTCGACCGGGAGACCGCCGACGCCATCGAACATTCCACCTACCTGCGGGACTTCGCCAGCTTCCAGGTCCGCACCACGACCGGGACGGGCGGGCAGAAATGGACCGGCCGCTACCTGATGGGCCGCGAGACCTACCTCGAGCTGTTCGGCGTCGGCGACATCGACGGCCAGAGCGGCGCCCTCGGTTCCGCCGGGATGGGGACCTCGGTCGAGCGGGCAGGGGACCTCGCGAAGGTGACCGAGCGGCTCAAGGACGAGGGGGTCGCCAACCCGATCAAGTTCCTGCAGACAAGGGACTTCGGCGACGGTGTCCCGGTGCCGTGGTTCGACGCCGTCCTCACCAGCGAGCAGTACGACGCCTTCGACACCTGGGGCATGGAGTACCGGCCGGAGTACTTCGCCGATCCGCGCGGCAAGACCGAACCGGCGCGCTTCCCCGGTGACGTCGGCCGGGAACGCTACCTGAACAACGACTACCGCGACCACCAGATGCGGGACGTGGCGGGCATCCACCTCGCGGTCACCGAACGGGACCTCGCCAACACGGTTCCGCTGTTGAAGGCGGGCGGGTTCGTCGTCCGGACCGTCCCGGGTGGTGTCGTGGCGCTGCGGGGCGGCACGACGATCCGGTTCGACACCGTCCCCCGCCCCCAGGCGGGGCTGCGGCAGATCGACCTGACGCTCAACCGGCCCGTGGCGGACCGGCACGAGGAACGGATCGGCCGGTCCACCCTCGTCGTCGGCCCCGGCCCCCGCGCCGTGTGGACTTTCCCGACGAACGGCTGACGGCGGGCCCGGACGTCAGAACACCGAAACGACCCCGGCGCGCTCGCGACGGGTCAACGCGCTGATCACCGCGGGGGGGGGGGGGGGCGCCCCCCCCCCCCGCCCCCCCCCCGGACGACACCAGGCGGGCGCCGCCCCGAAGCACCCGCGCGCCCCCCGG